>JAYTHI010000287.1:0-26984 GCA_043732685.1 Ferruginibacter sp.
CCGGCGGATTTGGTACCGGAGGTATTAATTTTGATGCTAAGATCCGCAGAAACTCAACCGACCCTGCCGACTTATTTCATGCACATATCGGAGGCATGGACACCTTTGCAAGGGCATTGATTGTGGCCGATAATATCCTGCATAAATCAGACTATAAAAAAATTCGCACCAACAGATATGCAAGTTATAGCAATGGCGAAGGCGCTGCATTTGAAGCTGGTAAACTTACCCTGGAAGACTTAAGAGCCTACGCTATTAAAAATGGTGAGCCCGCAAAAATTAGCGGTCAGCAGGAATTTATGGAAAATATTATCAATCGTTTTATTTAATTAAGGCAGCCTGCTGCGGAAAGTAAAATAAGGAATTTGAATGGAAGATGGATGGCGTGCCCCCAAGCCGAAACGGCAAGGGGTCGGGCTATCCACTTCAATCTTTTTTTGCGGAGGCCGACAAAAAAAGGATTTCCGTTACTATCCCTCACGCAGGCAGCAATATTATTTTAACGGTTATTTGCAAATAAAAAATATGCTATGCATTTAATGCAACAAACCATGCGCTGGTACGGACCAACCGATAAGGTTAGTTTATCCGATATTCGACAAGCCGGTTGCAGCGGTGTTGTTACTGCATTGCACCAAATTGCAGTGGGCGATATATGGCCGGTGGAGGCTATCTTGGAAAGAAAAAATGTAATTGAGGCCGCCGGAATGAGTTGGACGGTAGTAGAAAGTTTACCCGTTCATGAAGCCATTAAAAAACAAAGCGGGGCCTACAAATTATATATCGAAAATTATAAAATATCCTTACAAAACCTCGCCGCTTGCGGCATAACAGTAGTTACCTATAATTTTATGCCGGTACTGGATTGGCTACGTACAGATATTTCCTACCCCATGCCCGATGGAAGTAAAGCGCTTTACTTTGAAAGAGCCGCTTTTATTGCCTTCGATATTTTTTTATTAAAGCGCCCTAATGCAGCCAATGATTATTTGGCTGCTGAAATTGAAACTGCTACCGCCCGCTTTAATAATATGCAGGCCGACGAAAAGGAAAAACTTTTTACAAACCTCCTATTGGGTTTACCGGGCAGCGATGATAGTTTTACCACCGCAATAGTGTTGCAAGCCCTTAAAGAATATGAGGGCATAAATACTGCAAAATTAAAAATACACTTATTTTATTTTTTACAACAGGTAGTGCCTGTTGCTGCCGCATGCAATATTAACATGGCTATCCACCCCGACGACCCTCCCTACCAGGTGCTGGGTTTACCCCGCATTGTTTGCACCGAACAAGATGTTGCCGATTTGCTGGAGGCAGTTCCATCACCGGCAAACGGACTGTGTTTTTGTACCGGATCTTTTGGTGCCGGTGCTGATAATGACCTTATAAAAATGATTCAGCGTTTTAAGAACAATATACATTTCTTACACCTTCGAAGTACCAAACGCGATGCTGCCGGAAACTTCTTTGAGGCAGACCATTTAACCGGAGATGCAGATATGTATGCTATCATAAAGGAAGTATTGCTTATCATGCAGCAAAGAAATAAAGCCATACCAATGCGGCCCGATCATGGACACCAAATGTTGAACGACCTGAATATAAAAACCTACCCGGGGTATACTGCTATCGGAAGGTTAAAGGGGCTGGCAGAATTAAGAGGCGTAGAGTATGCCATCAGCAGAAGTATGGGTATTGCAAAGGGCTAATAAATTGTACAAAACCGATGGGTAAATTGGTTACCGAATAAAATTCTATGGCTTTAAACTAAGCCCCCTATTACTGCAATTAACTTTTAATAAATAAAACAACAGCTGTATGAATTATTCTTTGCTTAAAAGTATGGCAATTTGCCTTTCAATTTTACCGGCGTTTACGGTATTGTCGCAACAAAAAAAACTAGTCCCTGTTTCTCAGCCATTAATATCTGCCATCTATACCGCAGATCCGTCAGCACATGTATTTAATGGCAAAATATACATTTATCCTTCGCATGATATTGAAGCGGGCGTTCCGGAAAACGATAACGGAGATCATTTCGACATGCGTGATTATCATATTTTATCAATGGATTCAATAGGTGGAAAGGTAACAGACAATGGTATCGCGCTGGATAAAAAAGATATTGCCTGGGCAGGTCGTCAACTCTGGGCACCCGATTGCACTTTTAAAAAAGGTACTTATTATTTGTATTTTCCATTAAAAGACAAACAGGATATTTTTAGGATCGGTGTAGCTACAAGCAAAAAACCAATCGGTCCGTTTAAAGCAGAAAAAGAACCCATTAAAGGTAGTTTTAGCATTGACCCTTGTGTGTTTAAAGATACCGACGGAAGTTATTATTTATATTTCGGCGGTATTTGGGGCGGGCAATTGCAACGCTGGAAAAATGGCAGTTACGATTCTACTATCGGTATTCCCAAAGCCGGCGATATTGCCTTACTACCTAAAGTTGCAAAGCTTAGTACCGATATGAAAAGCTTTTCAGAAGCAGTAAGAGATGTAAAAATAGTAGATGAAAAGGGTATGCCTTTTATGGAAGATAATAATGACAAACGTTTTTTTGAAGCCAGTTGGATGCACAAGTACAAAGGCAAATATTATTTTTCTTACTCTACCGGTGATACGCATTTAATCTGCTATGCAATGGGTGATAATCCATACGGACCATTTACTTACAAAGGCGTAATTCTGCAACCTGTTCAGGGCTGGACGAATCACCAATCCATTGTAGAAATAAAAGGGAAATGGTACCTCTTTTATCATGATACACAATTGAGTAATAAAACCCATTTGCGCAATGTAAAGGTGACCGAACTTAAATATAGAAAAGATGGTACCATTATACCCATCAATGCCTATAAATAATATCTTTTAAATGATTACTTGTAGTTTTTTGTAAGCGGATTAATTTAATGGAACTATTGGATTTAGGGGAATACCTGCAACATTTTTCCGTGCTTTTATTTCGTTGTTTTCGTTAGTGCAACAATCGAACCCGATTGCATAGGAAACGAAAGCAAATACATCGCCTTTGCGCATTAATTGCCTGATCCAATAAAACCAATTGATTTAAACCAGCGAAAAATACATCGGTGTTTAGTAGCTGATTTGCGCCTGAATGTTTGTTAATGCACAGGAATAGAAAAATAATTTATTCAAAGAAATCTTTGTTAAGTTCTAAACATATTATTAAATCAATACTATTATATGAAATCAATTTTGATTGGCTCCCTTCTAATTTCAGGTGTATTTTACAGCATTAAAACTTTATTTATTCCCAACTATAAGGAAGGGGCTGTCACTGCGCAAATGGATACCAGCCAAGGTTTAAACGACTACTATAAAAATTATTTCACCATGGGGGTGGCCATATCTGCCAGGTCGATCCTTAACAAAGACGAAGCGCAATTAATAGTTAAAGAATTTGGAAGTATAACGCCCGAAAATGCCATGAAGATGGGGCCGATTCATCCTAAAGAGAAGACGTACTATTGGAAGGATGCCGATGATATTGTTGCCTTTGCGCAGACCCATCATTTAAAAATACGCGGACATAACCTTTGCTGGCATGAGCAAACACCTGCCTGGTTTTTTAAAGATTCCGCCGGTAATTTGGTTAGCAAACAGGGATTGTTGCAACGCTTAAAAGACCACATAACAACGGTGGTAAACCGATACAAAGGGAAAATTTATGCCTGGGATGTGGTAAATGAAGCCGTAGATGATAACCCTAAAAACTTTTTACGCAACTCCCTTTTTTATCAAATTTGCGGCGAAGATTTTATAATAAAAGCATTTGAATATGCACATGCTGCAGACCCGGAAGCGATCTTATTTTACAATGATTACAACACAGAAAGAAAAGAAAAAGCAGACCGCATTTATACCTTATTAAAAATGCTGAAAGATAAAGGGGTTCCCATTAATGCTGTTGGTCTGCAGGGCCATTGGAGTATTTTTGAACCCACCCAAAATGAATTGGAATATACCATCGATAAATTTGCATCCCTGGGTTTAAAAATTCAAGTGACAGAATTGGATGTATCCATCTACAAATGGGAGAAAGAACCCAGGAAAAAAATAGCAACTGATACTGATGTATTGACGGCTGTATTGGAACAAGCCCAGGCAGAAAAATATAAAATGTTATTCTCTGTTTTTAGAAAACATAAAAATGATATTACCGGCGTAACATTTTGGAATGTTAGCGACAAAAATACCTGGCTGGATACTTATCCTGTTAAAGGCAGAAAAAACTATCCGCTATTATTTGATGTTAATTTTAAACCCAAGACAGCATTTTGGGAAGTGGTAAATTTTTAATTCCGAAAAAATTAATAGCATGGAACCCAGAATAAAAACCCTCAAGCCCTGTAGGGGCGAAATCCAACAACCATGCGCAACGCCAATGGAATTTTGCCATAAGTTGAGCACCAAAAAAATAAAAATACAACCCGAAATAAAAACCCCCAAGCCCTGCAGGGGCGACATCCAACAACCATGGGCAACGCCCACGAATTCTGCGATAAGTTGAGCGCCAAAAAAATAAAAATTGCATCCGAAATAAAAATCCCCAAGCCCTGTAAGGGCGACATCCAACAGCCATGGGCAACGCCCATGGTATTTGCCCATAATATCTGCCCATAATATTTGCCCATAATATCTGCCCATGATATCTGCCCACGGGCGTTTGATGCCAAAGAATTAAATATATCCCCCCCTCATCACTTATAATAAAAAAGAGATATCCTCCATATTTTCAATAGTTTTTTTTAATATTATATCAGCTTCATCATAATAAAACAATACACTTGCAACGCCTCCAATAAATTCCAACTTTTTACCTTCCAGCTTTAGCGCGGTGCCTTCCGGTAAAGCCACTATCGACAAGCCCATATTCATTTTCATAAATTCCATTAAGCGCTGGTCACGGGTTTCTCCGTTAAAACCCGGTAAGGTAATAGTATGGTAGTGCGGGTTTATCTGAAATGGTAATAACCCTAATGCATTAAAACTTTTAGGGGCAATTATAGGCATATCGTTGGTTGTGCCAATACCCGGACCTGTAATATTTGCACCTGCACTCCAGCCAATATAGGGTGTTCCCTTATTTACTTTATCGCGAATGATATCGAGCAACTGACATTCGTAAATATCGTGCAATAATTTAAAAGTGTTGCCACCACCTACCATAATTACATCCGCCCTTTCAATCGTTGCTTTGGCATTTTCAGGCAGTACCGTTAGTATCTTAAAGGGAGTTTCGGCCATTGCAGTCCGAACCATTTCCGTGTAGTTTTCAAAATCATTATCTACCGAAGCAAAGGGAATAAAAGCAATCTGTAATTCTTTATCACCTAAAAAGTCTTTTATAACCGCTAACGCATTTTCGAGGTACCCACCATCGGCAACGCGCGAACTGCTGAAAACCAATATCCTGTTTAGATTCATAATTTTAATGCAAATTATTTTTGCAACACCAAAGTTATTATTAATGTAAGTGAGCTCTAATTTTTTTTATAATGACCATATTATAATTCAAACTACCTAAAAATTGAGTATTTACAATATCCCATTTTAATTAAACTTACAGCATTGCTTTAGCGGTAATGGACCAATTTTAGCTTTTTATTCTACCGGTATTTTAATACATTTAAAGTATGAAATTTCGGTTCCTTTTCTTTTTATTGGCTGGTTTTACTGGTGCTGTTTATTGTCAGCAGTATGCCGCTGTATTTGTACAAATACCGGTATCAGCAACGTATTCTAGTACTTCCATTGCTACCTATATTTCGGCTAATTTTAAAACGGACAATGAAAAAATACAGGCAGCCTATGGATGGGTTACAGCAAATATTAGTTATGATAAGGATAGCATGTATAATATTAATTGGGGCCCGGATGCCAGCCTAAAAGTTAGTGCTGCATTAAGAAGAAAAAAAGGCGTTTGCGAAAACTTTGCTTCAATATTTACCGATATACTTTTAAAGAGTGGTATTCCCTCCTTTGTAGTAAACGGGTATACCACTTATTCCAATACCGGTCATAGTTGGAGTGCGGTATGGCTGGATAAGGAATGGCGATTGTGCGACCCCACCTGGGATATTGGCATAGGCCAAACCAACTATTTTATGGTAAGTCCCGAAGTATTCATTGATACACATTTTCCCTTTGATCCATTATGGCAACTGTTGCCCTACCCACATATAAAATATCCCGTTAATAAGCGGATACCTGACAAAGTAAAATGGATTCTCCCCTGGAATATTAATGATTCTGTAAATGCCTTTTTAAAATTGGATAGCCTGCACCAATTAGAAGCCGCGCAGGTGCGGATGAACCAGGCAGGTGAACAAATAAATACCCTGCAAACCTGGAAGGCTTATACCAATATGAAAATTGCAATTGTTTATGGTGATATAGACAAAGCGTTGTACAATGCCGCTGTGGATGATCTAAATAAGGCTAGCCTTATTTTTAATAATTTTGTTAACTACAGAAACAATAAATTTTTACCAACAAAGCCGGATAATGAGCTGAAGGGGTTACTGGAAAGTATTCCGGAAATTATTGCATCGGCCAATCAAAGGATAAATAAAATCGGACAAATCGTTGTAAATGACCAGTATGATACCGGCAGCATAAAACAACGGCTCAGCAACTTAATAAAAAGGGTGTTGGAACAACAAAATTTTTTAAACGAATACCTTCAAACGAATACAGAAGCCAGAAATAAATTATTTTATAAATAAGTATTTGTTGTTTTACAGGCTTTTAATTGAAGGATCGATTATAATAAATTTACGCAGCAGGACTGCTAATAAGCCCTGAAGTATTTTAGGATAGCAATAAATAAAAATTGCTTTAATTGGCAGGGATTAAAAATGCCTTACCTGTATAAAATGCATAAAAAAACCCTTCTTTCAGGAAGGGTTTTTTTATGCATTTTATAATTTACATACTTGCGTTCATTTTTTTGCCGCAACTTTTGCCTGATTTATTGCAACAGGATTTAGTGCATTTGCTCTTCTTTTTATTTTTACCGTTATCTGCAAAACTTACACCGGATACCAATAATGCTGCCGTTGCCAGGAGGAATAATTTTTTCATACGCAATTATTTATTTAGATTTTAAAAAATAAATTTAAAACGTTTATTCTTTACTTCCAAAATCAAACTGTTAAATATACTTCCCTATTTAAGATAAGGTTGCAATTACCGTTACACCTCCCTGTACAACCTGGTTAAGGGCAACATTTATTTGGGTGCCAACCGGTAATAACATATCTACCCGGCTGCCAAATTTAATAAATCCAAATTCATCGGTCTGGCTAACCTTTTGACCTACCTGTAAATAATTTACAATGCGCTTTGCAAGTGCACCTGCTATTTGTTTAACTAAAATTTCGGTTGATCCTTTGCGCAGTACTACCGAATAGCGCTCGTTGTCAGTGGAGGATTTAGGATGCCAGGCAACTAAAAATTTTCCTTTATGATACTGACTGTATACCACAGAACCATTTATCGGGTTTCTGTTGACATGTACATTTGCCGGGCTCATAAAAATGGATACTTGCAGGCGCTTATCCTTAAAATATTCCACGTCCACCACTTCTTCAATTACTACTACTTTACCATCTGCAGGGGCGATAATAGCATTGTCTTTAATGGTTAAAACCCGATTTGGGATGCGAAAAAACGAAATTAAAAACAGCAATAGAAATAATGTCGCGAAGAAAATAACCCATCCTAACCAGGGCAGGCTGGCACTTAAAAAATAAAAGTAAATGAAATTAATGGCGCCAAAAATTAGGGTGCCGATTGCGATGGATTTATATCCTTCTCTGTGAATGGTCATGCATAAAAAATTGAAAGACAAATGTACGCTGTAGAAGCAGCATTTTTATGTTTTATGGAAGAATGTTTATATAGATAATGCAGCATCGATAGCTGCTTTGCAGGTAATGTGACCGAATATGCTATAAATGAAACTGTAAATTGCAGGGATGTGACGATAGTATATACCTGCGAAGCTGCATTATATTGCTCCGTACACATAATTTGATATTTGATTTTATCCAATATGCATTTGTGCTTAACATACAACTATTTGATATGCTGCAAATTTTAAGTTTTGCAATTCAACGCTCTAAAAATTATCTTTTTAATTTTAAAGCAAACGCTACGCAACCAATTTTACATACAACCAAACAAAAGGAACGGCAATCAATAGGGAATCAAAACGGTCTAAAAAGCCACCATGCCCGGGCATAAGGGAGCCGCTGTCTTTTACATTGGCCATGCGCTTAAGCTTGCTTTCCAATAAATCGCCAAGGGTGCCAAAAACGGCGCAAATTGCAGCTATAATAGCAGCCTGCTTATAGCTGCCCAAATAAAAATAGGCCGCCAATCCAATTGTAGCAACGCATAAAATAGCGCCGCCACCCGTACCTTCCCAAGTTTTTTTCGGAGATATTTTAGAAAAGGGCGTCTTACCAATTACCGATCCTACCAGGTATGCCATGGTATCATTTATCCAAATACTAAAAATAATGGTGCAGGGTAAAATATAGCCCATATCAGCTATAATAATCCCGCCATTTCCAAAAACATCCAATAAACGCAGGGCTATCAGCAAGGCAATGGGCAAGGTAATATAAGGTATCCCCAAAAAACAATATTTAAGGTATTTACTGCCATAGATCAGGCGCATCAATTTTATAAATTCGTACCAGCAACCAAAATGTACAATGGTAAATAGTAGTATAAAGCTCCAGCGGTTCCATAATAATCCGGTTAGCATTATTGCCACAAAAATCAGTGCTGTTAAAGCCCTGGTTTTTAAAGTATCTATATTTATTGCCATACAATAGTAAGTTATGCGGAATGTCCGATATTTTCGGCATCAGTTAAAAAAGGATTATTGGTGTCAATGTAGCCGGGAATTAAAACCTCTTCCCCGGGACGGTCTATATCTTTTTTGCTTACCTGTTCAAATAAAATAAACAGGCCATAAACAGCAGCAACACCCAGGAGCCCGGTCCATAAAGGTAAATGATCGTTCATTTTTGCAGGGTCTATCTTTGTTCCGGGTTGGCTTGAGAAGTATAAGACTGATACGCCGAAAGCATTGTTAAAAAAATGGGCAATGGCGCTAAGCCATAAGTTACCAGTTCTGTAATAAATAATACCTAAAACAACACTTAAAGCAACACGGCTTAAAAATCCCAGGTACGATCCATGGATAGCGCTAAAAATTATTGAGGTTACAATAATGGCAACAATGGGCATTTTAAACCAGCGGCTAAGTAAATTTTGAATCCCGCCTCTAAAAAATGTTTCCTCAAATAGTGCAGGTAAAAATGCTATAACAATCATAGCAACCAAATAATCCGTAAAATTATTCATTCGCGCCATGATGCTTATTTCCTTGTTGTATTGAATTTCAGCCGCATCAAAGCGCGCCAGGGTAGCTTTAGACCAGGGTAGTTTTAAGGTTAATTCCTGCAAAGTATCTACAATTGGCAGGCAGGCTACAATTAATAATATTACCACAATTATTTGTGGGAAGCTTACCGTATGCCTGAAACCTAAACTAAGCGATGGTTTTTTATGACAAACAAGGGCATAAAAAAAAGGCGGTAAAAAAAATAAGAACAGGGTACTTATAAATTGCATCCACCTTAGCGGTGTTGCATTTTCGGGTACCATTAAATTAGCCATTAATTTGGTGTCTGCACCTCCGGTAATAGCTTTTAAATTTAATTTATCTGCAATGGGTATAAGGCTTAATATGCCGCCAATAATTAGCCCTGCTCCACAAAAAAAGGTGAAAACTCCTAATTGACCCCAATAATTAAAACGTTTAGTTGCAAAGTGCGCCATAGTGATTGCGTATAAATGCGTAAATTTACACGCATTTTAGCTTATAATAATTGTTTGAAACCGGGATAGCCACAGAACTCTTTCATTTAATGCTGTCTAGGCAGGTAATTGCTGCTCTTTATAAATAATTAAAGGGAAGTTTCTACAAAAAACAATCGCCGGCTTAAAAACATTGACAGTACTTAAAAAAATAATACAACTTTAATTATGCCTTCTATTGGTAATATACAACTACCCGAATTTCCACTATTATTAGCACCTATGGAAGATGTTAGCGACCCTCCATTTAGGGCTGTTTGTAAAGATAAAGGTGCAGATTTAATGTACACCGAATTTATAAGTAGTGAAGGCCTTATTAGGGATGCCATAAAAAGCCGGCAGAAACTGGACATCTTCGATTACGAAAAACCTGTAGGTATACAAATTTTTGGGGGAGATGAAGAAAGTCTGGCGCTTGCTGCAAAAATTGTAGATGTTACTAACCCCGATTTATTGGATATTAATTTTGGTTGCCCGGTAAAAAAAGTTGCCTTAAAGGGTGCGGGTGCCGGCGTTTTAAAAGATATTGATTTAATGGTACGGCTTACTGCTGCGGTAGTGCGGTCTACCAATTTACCGGTTACGGTAAAAACAAGGTTGGGCTGGGATGACAATACCCGGAATATTGAAGAAGTTGCCGAACGCCTGCAGGATGTTGGTATTAAAGCGCTTGCCATCCATGGTCGCACCCGCTCGCAAATGTACAAGGGGCAGGCCGATTGGGAATTGATTGGTAAGGTTAAAAATAATCCACGTATTAAAATTCCCATTTTTGGAAATGGAGATATTGATAGTCCGCAAAAAGCACTGGAATATAAAAATAAATTTGGTGTGGATGGTATTATGATTGGCCGTGCTGCCATTGGGTACCCCTGGATATTTGAAGAGATAAAACACTTTTTAAAAACAGGAGAGCACTTGCCTTCTCCAACAATTGAAGATAGAATTGAAGTGTGTAAAAAACATCTGCATAAGTCATTTGAATGGAAAGGACCTGTAGTGGGTATCTTCGAAATGCGCAGGCATTATGCTAATTATTTAAAAGGATTGCCGGGTATTAAAGAATATCGGTATCAATTGGTAACCCTAAAAACAGTAGAAGAAATCGATGCTGTTTTAGAGGAGATCGTTGTGAAATATGCGGGTTATCAATTTGAAAAAACACCCATCGAGTTAATTAATTATCATGAAAAATGTCCGATTTAGGTTGTATTAATAGAAAATGTATAAATTCTTAATGCTTTAAATTTTAGGATTGGTGCAGCTAACCAATTAAATTAAACCTTTGTATACTTGCAATATTGGCTTTTATTTATTTTATACTAAACGGTACAGTAAATATTTTTTACCATTAAAATTACTTTTCAGTGCTTAGGTTTATAAAAGAATCAATAATAGCAATTAAGGGCGCATTTATTGAAGTAGCAACAGGATAAATAGTATCTGAAACAGTATACAAAAGGCAAGACTCAATACCGGACCAGTCATTGGAGGAAATTTCTTTAAAGGCCATTGACCAATTTGCATAGTTTCTTCTTTCTATTGTATACTCTGCTACTGTTTTTACATTTTTATGCCGCTTGTCTTTTTTTACATGCGAATAAAGTTTATGAACTGCGTCAGCGTCGCCTTCAAATATTTGCATAATGGAACCCTCGTGATATAATAAAATTCCGGTAATACCTAAAAACGTATTTTTTAACCTGCATTCTGCCAGTAATAAATTAAGATCATTGAGGGAATACACTGAAATTGCCTTGCTGGAGTAAATTAAATTAATCATGGAGTAGTAAGTCTTAAGGGGGTCAGGAATGTATTAGTAGGTGTAGGTTAAAGTAAACCTGAACAAGGTAAATATAATGCCCTTAAAACTAATTTCCAACAAGGAAAAAATCAAATTAATAAGACTGTATATTTATAATTATTTATATTTAGAAGTAAAAAAGAATATGGTAATTATATATTTTGTATTATGTAAATTTTTAAAAAAGTTAGTTTACATTTTAAATGGAGAAAAATAATTTTACGCTATTCCCCTCCGATAGCCTGTAAAACTTCAGCTCCCATTGGTGATACTGCCGAATCGAAGTAATGGGTTAATACCCCTTGCTCATTTACCAGATACTTACAAAAATTCCATTTTGGCGCCTGGTTATTCCACCCATTCTTACCGGCATCTGTTAACCATTTAAAAACCTCATTTTGCGCATTGCTTTTTATTACGACCGATTTTTGCATTAATGGAAAACTAATACCAAATATTAATTTGCAAAAACTTGCAATGGTAGCGTTAGTCCCTGATTCCTGTTGTTGAAAATCGTTTGATGGAAAACCCAAGACCACCAACTTCCCATCATATTTTTTATAGAGTTCTTCAAGCTCCTCATATTGGTTGGTAAAGCCGCAATCTGAAGCCGTGTTTACCAACAATATTTTTTTTCCCTTTGTTCCTGGCATAAAAAATTTATCAGCATTAATTAAATCCGTATTTAAATTATAAATAGGTTCGGTTGGTAGTTGCATCAACGTATTTACTTTTATTTTATCCGATTTATTTTTGAAGCTGCTAAGCCACATTATAACAGGATAAACCGCTTTCATCATCCGCTGTTTTATAGTCATTTCTTTATTTTTTTATCGGTATTAATAAAATCAATGTCCCTGAGTTAAAATTTTTTGTTAGGTTATTTCTTTACTTCAATATTGTCCGTAGCAACAGATAGTATTTGGCCTGCCGGTATTACTGCATACATTCTATTTCATAAACCATTTAAAAATGGAAAGCTTTCCTTTGTAGCTTGGGTACTTAGCTTTAGGGTCGAACCAGGTGGGTGTTTTTAAAATGGCTTTTTTATGGCTGAAGGTATCAAACGAAAATTTACCATGGTAACTGCCAGTGCCACTCGAACCCCTGCCGCCAAATGGTAATTGGTGGTTGGTTAAATGAAATACAACATTATTTACGCAACCACCACCAAATGGGATGGCATTGATCCAGTTATTTTCGTTTTCCTTGCTCGAAGTAAAAATATAAAATGCCAGCGGGTTTTTATTTTGTTCAATAATAGCTACAGCTTCTTCCATCGTTTTAAAAGAAATTATCGGCAATATAGGGCCAAATATTTCTTCCTTCATAATGGGAGAATCCATCGAAATATTTTCCATTATCGTAGGTTCAATATACAATGCTGCCCTATCGTTTCCTCCTCCACAGGCGATAATACCCTGAGTAAAATAAGTAAGCAATCTGTCAAATTGTTTTTCATTGATGATGCGACCATAATCATAACTTTCTTTTGCATCCTTACCGAAAAAGATGATCAATGTCTTTTTTAAGGCAGCTAACAGCGCTTCTTTTTTAGAATCCTGTACCAACACATAATCAGGCGTTACACACATTTGCCCCGCATTTGAAAATTTACCCATCACGATTCGGTTAGCAGCTACAGCTATGTCTGCATCTGCTGCAACAACACAGGGACTTTTACCACCCAATTCCAGTGTTACCGGCACCAGATTTTTAGCTGCCATCTGGTAAATTATTTTTCCAACGGCCGTACTACCTGTATAAAAAACATGATCAAATATAAAATTATTCATCATTTCGGGGATAGCTGTTGCACCCTCTCCCTCTACCAATAAAATATAGCTTTGCTCAAAGGTTTCTGTAACTATTTGCCGGATGATAGCCGCCGTTGCCGGTGCAAATTCAGATGGCTTAAGTACCACACAATTGCCCGCAGCAATAGCGCCTGCAAGGGGCGTAAGTAATAATTGTAAAGGATAATTCCAGGGTGCAATAATTAATACAGTACCCAGGGGTTCCTTAACGATATAGCTTTTAGAGGGAAAATTTAATAAATTGGTGGTAACGGATTCCTTCTTCATCCAATTGTGTAAATGCTGTAGGATATAGGTTATCTCGGATAATAAAAATCCTGTTTCTGTTATCCAGGTCTCCTCCGCACTCTTTTTTAAATCCTGGTACAAGGCAATTTGTATGGCATCCTGGTATTTTAAAATGACCGCTCTTAATTTTAATAATTGCGCTTTTCTAAACGTATATGGTTTGGTAATACCTGTTTTAAAATACGCCTGCATTTTTAAAAGTTCATTTGTTACTGCCATACCGATAATTTTGCAACAAGGTAATAAAAACTCAGTGTATGATGGATGAACTGTATATGAAAAAGGCATTAATTGAAGCCCAAAATGCATTTAATGAAGGTGAAGTTCCTGTTGGAGCAATCATTGTAATGAATGACAGGGTAATTGCAAAGGGATATAACCAGGTAGAAAAATTAACAGACAGCACAGCTCATGCAGAAATTATTGCATTAACTGCTGCCTTTAATTTCTTAGGCAGTAAATATTTACCCGATGCTACTTTATATGTAACCTTGCAACCTTGCCTTATGTGCAGTGGTGCGCTGTATTGGAGCAAAATTGGACGTGTCGTTTATGGTGCTGAAGATGAAAAAAATGGGTACAAAAGAGTGGCTGGAAATATTTCACCATTTCACCCCAAAACAATACTTACCGGGAGCATTTTACCCGAAGAATGTGCAAAGCTGATGAAGGATTTTTTTAGAGCACGAAGGTAAAATCGGTACTTAAAGTTTTATAAAACCATTAATTTTTTTCTTACCGATTTATTTTGCTGGCTGATGGTTATAAAATATATACCCTGTTTTAATTGCAGAAACATGGTAATTTCATCTGCACTGGCGGTAAGCAGCCGGTTATCATTTGCATACAGAATTCCCTTATCATCTAAAATTTTAACCATTACCATACCCGGTTTAAAACCCGTTACCTCCAGAGCTACTTTATTTCTGGCAGGATTGGGGTAAATTTTAAGGCTAAGTTTTGAAGAAATAATAACAGGTATCTTTTTTGTACCAATGTACATGGAGTCTGCCGCTTCAACGGAATTGTTATTTTTAAGAGATTGGCAAAAACAAATATTAGCACCAAAAATGGTAAGCAGTAATAGCCGTAATTTTAACATAAAAAATATTTAATGGGATAGAATTCCTATCAATAATCAGGTCAGTAATTCACAATAATATCCTAAAAAACTTATTCAATTGTATTTGCAAACACAACATAAGCACTATAAATTTGTATAATAATTACACAGTTACTTTTTAAAATAAATAATCAATTATGGCATTTACATTACCAGCTCTTCCATACGCGCACAGCGCTTTAGAGCCACATATCGACACCTTGACGATGCAGATCCATCATGGTAAACACCACCAGGCTTATGTAGATAATTTAAACAAAGCCGTTGCGGGTACACCCAATGAAAGCAAAACAATTGAAGAAATTGTAGCTGTCGCCGGTAGTCTTGGCCCTGCTATACGTAATAATGGTGGCGGACATTGGAACCATAGTTTCTTTTGGGAAATTCTTGCACCCAATGCAGGCGGTACACCAACAGGTCCCCTGGCAGATGCAATTACAGCTGCCTTTAGTTCTTTTGATGCATTTAAAGAAAAATTTGCTGCTGCAGGTGTTGGTCGTTTCGGAAGCGGTTGGGCATGGTTAATTGTAAAGGATGGTAAATTAGAAATTTCTTCAACTCCTAATCAGGATAACCCATTAATGGATGTTGCTGAAGTAAAAGGTACACCGGTACTTGGTGTTGATGTATGGGAACATGCTTATTATTTAAAGTATCAAAATAAGCGTGCTGACTATTTAGCCGCATTTTGGCATGTTGTTAATTGGAATAAAGCTGGCGAACGTTTTGGAGCAGCTTCTTAGTAAGTAAAAATATAATATGTTTTTTATAGCCGCAATAGCAATTATTGCGGCTTTTTGCTGTTCTCAGTTTAAGAAAATGTGTAAAAACTTCTACAATAAATCTTGTATAGTTTTGGTTTTCCAACGTGTTTATATTAATAATACGACTGGCAACTTTTTTGTAATATAATAGGTAACCAATTATATTAAAAAAAATAAAATGCCATTTATAACAGCTGCTCAAAATAGTGAAACCCCGGTAAAAATATATTATGAATCAGTAGGTTCAGGAAAAAATGTTGTTTTTATACATGGATGGCCCTTAAACGGTGCCATGTGGGAATACCAGCTGACGACACTGCCTCAACATGGTTTAAGGTGTATCACGTATGATAGAAGGGGTTTTGGTAAATCTGACTGGCCAGCTTCGGGATATGATTATAGCACATTGGCCGGCGATTTAAAGTCTTTGTTGGATGAATTAAATTTAACCAACGTAACTCTTGTGGCATTTTCAATGGCTGGTGGCGAAGTAGCTAAATACTTTTCTTTATTTGGAGGCGAAAGGGTTTCAAAGGTGGTGTTGGTAAGTTGCGTAACGCCCTACATGCTAAAAACTGAGGATAACCCTGATGGTGTACCAATGGAAGTTTTTGATAAAATGAGCGCTGGTATTTTGCAGGACAGACCTGCTTTTATGGAAAGCTTTAATAAAGATTTTTTTGGTGTTTCCTTAATCAATCATCCGGTAAGCAATGCTTTTTTAGCCAATAGTCTAACACAGGTTTTACAATCTTCTCCAATAGCAACTTTACAATGTGCGAAAGCATTTGCTACCACCGATTTTAGAGCTGATATGCCTAAAATAAATGTACCTGTATTAATAATACATGGCGATGCAGACAAAACAGTTCCTATTAATGCTACCGGAGAAGAAACAGCCGAGATACTTAAAGACGCAAAATACATTATTTATGAAGGTGCTCCGCATGGATTATGGTACACACACAGGGAAAAACTAAATATGGATTTGCTGGACTTTATTTAAAGTCTTTACAGTAGGTGAAGTAAAAATTATCCCAAAACAAATATTGTCTTTCAAAAATTATATACTTTATTAATCATTTCAAAATAATATATCATGTCCAAAAATAGTAGTAAGGCAGTAAACAGCGAGTTAATTGCAAAAAGTTTACAATTAAAATATAATGAAGTGTTGCAATCATTTTTTAATAAACAAGAGGAAGGTAGTTTTTCAAATGAAGTTGTAGATACCGATAATGAAATGCTTGATATTGTAAAATTATTGAAATATTATTACGCATGCCCGCCACAAAAAAGTTTCACCAATATACTTGATCATATCAAGGGTAAGCAATAATGCAGAAAGTACATTTTACTAATTCAATAGCATTAGGATGCCGGTGTTCAAAGGTATGACCCCATATCCCGGAAAGATTGTTGAAAACGGTATTCAAAGTTTACTAATGTAGGTAGGTATTATTTATATTCATTGTTTCCTCCATCCGTAGGGTATCGTACTTGCAAAAGCGCTTCATTGATTTTTTTTCTATGATAGAGACTTTTAAATTCGAGTCATGCTATAACCCATTTTTTATCCTTGATAGTAGAGCATCAATAATTTTATTCTTATTTTATGCACTCCTTAAATTTTTACAAATATCAAAGTCAATAGTAATACCGTTACCAGCCTTATTATTATGAATGTTTATAGTTCCTTTATTGTTTTCAATAATGGTTTTGCAGAGGTAGAGGCCAATGCCAGATCCCGGTATGGTCTTTTTCTCTTCTCTGGTATAAGTAGAAAAAATTTTAGGTAAAAATTTTGAATCAATACCAATACCATTGTCTTTTATACGAAAGAAGTATTTAAATTCTTCCTCTTTAACATCAATAGTTATTATTGGCTCGTTAAAGGTTTGATACTTTATAGCATTATCAATAAAATTTACAAAAAGCTCCTTTATCTGCCTTTGATCGCAATAAATATTTACTATCCCACTATAAATTATTCTTGCATTACTTTTTAAGATCTGTATAAATAGTCTTTCCTTTATCTCATCCAGAAGCGCGTGCATATTGATCCATTCCATTTTTTTATCTATTACCCCAATGCGCATGTATTCTATCATTTGCGTGGTTAAAAGTAAAGATTGGTTGGTTATAGAAATAATGTAATCCAAATACTCCTCAGTTCTATTTACACCGGGAAGCTTATTTTCAATTTTTACCAGCTCGGTAAGTTCAATAATAGTTTTTAGCGGAACCTTTAGATCATGCGAGGTCATGTTCATTATAAAAGAAATATCGCTATGTGTCTTACTAAGTTTTTCTTTATCTGCTTCGATGATGGCTTTATTTATTTTTAGCGCCTCTATATTGGTGTTATCAATAAGAACCCATAAATAAGCTTCCATTTTATCGGGTAAAATAATTTTTTTAAAAGAGGATTGCAGGTTTAACCAACTCGCTGATTTTTTAAATTTTAGGGTAATTTCTGAAAAATTAATACTTAAGTTATCCCGAATAAATTTTCCCGGTAATACATTAACGTCGTTCTTTATGGCCACTTCAAACAGTTCATCGATATTCATTTTTAATAAAGTTGATTTTGATAAATTAGCTTTCAATAAAACTGTGTTATTTACAAACTTAATTTTTCCATCTTCATCCATAACTATTATCCAATTGTTTGTTGCGGCAAGTACATCAGCGTAAATATTTTGTGCTGTAATATCAAACAGACTGAAATTGGATAATACCCACACATTTATTAAGATAATGAAAGTGCTTATTAAAGTAGAAATAAAATAGTATTGAGGAGAATTAGCCTTATTGTGAGGTATAATAATATACACTACGCCCGAAATAAGGAGGAGTTCCCAAAATGCCAATACCCGAAAGCTCCATGCTTTCTTTTTACTTTCGGCTTTAAATGCCAAATAAACAAAACCGGAGATTGCCAAAATCAGGCAAAATATTAGAAAATAGTTATGACAATAAAATAAAACTTTAGATTGTGTAAAATCAATATCCCATTTATTTGGACTTGCTAAATAGATTCTTGCAATCGGACCATGGAAAATAAGCAATACTACCCATGCTATTTGGCTATAAATTACCCCTTTTCTTAAGATAGAAAGTAGTTGGTGGTTGTAATTTTTAGTATAATTTTTTATGTATTCTAAAATGCTAAGCAGCAAAAATGCAAGCGCTGCGAAACCCAAAATTTGGTAAACCCAAAATAAATAAAAGGCTTGCTGTGCATCTGAAATATAATATAAAACTATTTCTATGATGCAGGTAATACTGGATATGCCCGGAATTAAACACAGGTATATATTTAGCTTACGATGAGGATTACTTAACAATAACTTTAACGATAAGGAAACTAATATAATTAAACAGGCAAATAATAAATAAGGAAGCATGTAATTGATTTGAAGGCTAATAATTAAAATTAATTTTTAGTAGTCTTCGAATTTAAATTTATTGTTTTGCCAACAATAAAGTTGGTTTTAAAAGTTTAGGGTTATTGATAAGTTTTTTTATATAAAAAATTATGGACATGGGTTCATTCAAAAATTGTAAATAGATAGATATTTTTCTACTAATTTAAAATCCCAACTATAAGACGATTTTTTTAGCAAAAGGGTTGCAATATTTTAATAATAATTCTAAATTATTTTCAAATTATAAATAAATACCATTGTTATACCTTAACACCTGGCTAGTTTAGTTGGTATTATTTTAAGCCGGTAACTCTTTTAATGGCGTCTCGTTTATAAAGTATTTCAGAAGCTACTTTTCGAAGTATTTAAAATCAGGGGTATTATTATTGTTTTAAAATATTTTAATGGTATTAATTTTTTTCCTTTGAAGAAAAAATGGAAATAAATTCATTCCTGTTATTTTTGGATAGTGGTATCTCCGTTTCATCAGTCATTATAATAATACCACTCCGGAGGTATTTTTTAACAAAGGATAAATTAATAATATGCGAACGATGAACATGATAAAAACCTTTGTCAAACAGAAGGTCGTAAAATTTGCCAAGGTTATACGAACTAACTAATTTTCTTTTATTTTCAAGAAAAATTTGAGTGGTGCTATTTACTGCTTCACATCGCATTATAGCAGCTATTTGAAGAATATCGAAACCTGTTTCTGATGGCACGCTAATAGTGGTATTGGTAATAAGTTGTTTTAAATTTTTTTCTTTTGTTAATACAGGCTTCCGGGGCTGTTTAAATTGTACATTATATTGCGCAACCAATAAAAATTTTTCTAATTGCGCAGCTATCACTGGTTTTAAAAGATAACCCACTGCTTCCACATCAAAAGCACTGATAGCATAATTTTCATGCGCAGTAGCAAAGATGATCTGAAAATCCTTAAAATTTATACTATCAAATAACTCAAAGCTAGATTCCGATTGCAGGTCAATATCCAATATTAAAACATCCGGTTTTTCTTGTCCGATTAAAAAAAGACTATCCTTAATATTTTGGGCTATGCCTATAATTATATGCGGAACATTAACCTGAGTTAGCTTATTTTTTAGTAATGCAATGTATACAGGGTTGTCTTCTACAATTAAGATTTTTAACATAATCGGGGTACAAATACGTGATAATTACTTTAAAGATAATTATTTAGTTCAATAGCCTTAAATGTTTCTTTAATGAATGAAAAGGGTTTTTGGGTGGATTCAAATTTTATTTGGTATGATTAATATTTAAATTTGTTTTCTAATAGATATCAACATGGGTACTCATTTACTTATTTTTTTATTTGAAAAATTAGAAATATTTAAAGACATATTTTTTAATAATAGATACATTATAGGCGATTTTGTATTTAAGTATTTTATATTATTTGTTGTTATTGTAAGAGATAATGGAATTTTTAAAATGTTTCAAAATGTAAGCACCTGTAACAAATACAAACAAATTACATCGGATGATTTAGTGTTGGATTTAGTTAACCGGATAAAAAAAATACATGGCCTCTAATTTTTTACGCAAATAATTCTATTCCAAATTTCTTTCCCTTCTAAAGCTCCATGGTTTATTTTAATGCTTTTGTAAAGCTTTAATACCTGTATACTTTTATACCTTTAATTTATAATTATTATTAAATTAATGCATTCTGAAGTTTATATATCCAGGGTATTTTTTAATGCGAAGCGAAAATTTTTTATAAACTAAATACAAGAACCAATGACGGTAAGTTAAGATTTTTTTGTTTTTCTTAACCTCAGTTTAATGCTTTGCAAAAGTGCCGGAAGGTATTAAATGCATGCAAATAAAACCTATTAAATTCCTATTTGAAATCCAATAAAAGCATTATGGTCTATGCAGTATATGTATGGACCATTTTGCTATTTTGTACCAGGTTTCAGCAATAATTTTTAGTGTTGTAGAAAATTTAATTTTTAAATAATTGTTGCAGTCCCCAATTTTATATTAATTTTTTATTGATTACCTCTTATTAATTTGACTTTCATTTCGATGAAGGATTTCGTTTTGTACCCATTTATGTTGTTTAAACCAATGGTTTGGATAGGCTATAAATACCATTGATGTATTGCTTCTTTTGCCGGGCTTTGCTCAACGCTATTGAATATTGTCGATACCGGACTTACTATTTATCGTTCTGCATAGACGACACCAGTAAAGGGCAAAGCCCAATAAATTAATAATTTATGTAAATAAATCATTGCTGTTATTTTATTCAAATATGTTATCAACAGATAGCATTCCATAATTGTGACGCCTTCCCATTTTTAATATTGGTAAATATTGATGGATGGTTTGTTTAATGGATTAAAATGCCTTCTTAATAAATGAAAGCTTTGTTTCTTTAAATGGGTATTAGATACTTTGGAAACAGAGTGTAATTTTAATTTAAGATTTTAGAACAAGACAATTGCCCAACACTTTGTTTGCAATTGAACAGTTTTAATGTACAGCCTATAAAAAAAGTACTAAACTTAAGGTCAATTAAATTTTAATTTCTAACAATTTATTATGATAGATATCCATCCGGAGAAATTATTAAAAGAAAAAGATCTTATCAATAATTTAAATAATGCGGTTCAACCTACGGGTATGATCGGAGCCAATACCATTTCATCTTTAAGCTGGCTAAACCTCAGTTTTAATAATAAAAAAACGCTGATCCAAAAAATTAACACTTTACAAGAATATACCCATCTTCCACCAAAGGGAAGTTTTACCAATATTATGAGTAGAATAAAAAAAAATCAGGGACGAATAGAAATACTTCATTAAACAACAAAGTCTTTGCGATAACCTTTTAAGTGGCATGGCAAGGCCGATATTGAATAGAAATACTTGATTAACCAGGAGTGTACGTGCTTTCACCTACTTTATAGATAGAAAATATAACAATTCGTTTCGGTAACTTTTATTGATAAGGCTATTACAGTGGATAGAAAAAATTATTATTGGAAGGTTCAACCTGCAATTATAAGGACCTGTCTATTATTCGAAATAATAATTTTAATAGACAATTGCTAACGCTATGGACCCTGTATTGCAAATTTTAATTTAACTTATCTACCTGGTTTAGGGTACAGGGTCAGGCCCATGTTTACCCCAGGGGTTACAACGTAAAATTCTTTTGCCTGTTAGCCATAGCCCTTTTATAGGACCGTACTTTTTTAAGGCTTCTATGCCATAATTGGAGCAGGTGGGGGTAAAGCGACATTTACTTCCTAACCAGGGAGAAATTATCCACTGGTATAATTTTATTAAAATAATAAAGGGAAAACTTACCATTTGTTTAAGCGTTCTCATTCCGTTATCTTTTGTAATTTTTCTAATATGGCAATTGTCTTGTCAGCTATTAATTGATAAACGGGTAATTCTTTAGCCACATAAATAATAAATATTGCCAAAGGCTTGTTTTTATCCTGCAACGATTGGCAAAGGTTATTTTTTTGCAGCCTGTAAGCTTCCTTCATTAAACGTCGGATTCTGTTTCTATCCACTGCCTTTTTAAAATGCCTGGTACTTACGGTAAAACCTGCTTTTAATATGGCAGGAGTATCTTGTTGGTATTGCCATACTACTCTAAACGGAAAAAGGGAAAAAGATTTGCCTCTTTTAAATAATTGTTCAATAGCCTTGCGGCTTTTAAGGCGTTCTTCTTTACCTAATGTATATCGTATTTTTTTTTCCAACATAGCAAAAATA
This sequence comes from Ferruginibacter sp., assembly GCA_043732685.1. Taxonomy (GTDB): domain Bacteria; phylum Bacteroidota; class Bacteroidia; order Chitinophagales; family Chitinophagaceae; genus Ferruginibacter. The sequence continues at coordinate 22,929 of JAYTHI010000287.1, forward strand.
AAAAAAGCCTTCCGGATGGAAAGCTTATATTTTGATATCCACGAATCCCCGTTGGGAATGGACTTATTTATTTTTTTCCGAAACGTTCATCAGAAACAGTCAGTTTTACACGACCTTTTTTGCGACGACTGGCTAATACCTTGCGGCCATTTGCAGTCTGCATGCGCTGACGAAATCCATGAACATGTTTTCTTCTGCGTACATGTGGTTGGTATGTTCTTTTTTTACCTGGCATTTTATTAAGTTTTTCCTTTTACAAAAATTATTTACTAAAACATTTATCATCATTCATCAGGGCACCATCCCTGCTGCTTGTGAAAGGACGGCGAAGGTAAGGTAATTTTTGATACTGCAAATTTGTAAATACTTTTTTTTTCAACTAAAGTGTCAAATGTTTTGAGTTTATAATTTTACCGTAAAAAATAGCTGCTTTTTCATCAAAATCAGCAGGGTTGTCGGTTGTATAAAATTGGGAATTTTTATTTTTAGAACATTTATCTTCTATTTCGGGATGCCGCTCCAAATAATTTGCAAGGCTATTTGCTACAATATGGGCTTGCGATAAAATGCTGATATGATCAGGTAAAAATTGTTTTATCTTATCAATCAATAGGGGATAGTGAGTACAAGCCAATAAAATGGTATCAATATCATTGGATTTTAATAAAAGTTCATCAAGGTATTTTTTAATAAAATAATCGGCCCCTTCGGTATTGTGTTCCTTATTTTCTACCAACGGAACCCACATGGGGCAGGCTTGCTGGTAAACAGTTACTTCCGGAAAAAAATGTGCAATTTCAATTGGATAAGATAAAGATTGCACCGTGCCCACCGTGCCTAAAACCCCTACTTTATTTGTTTTTGTAAAGTTTCCTATAATTTCTGATGTGGGCCTTATTACGCCCAACACTCTTTTTGAACTATCAATTTGCGGCAGATTTATTTGCTGAATACTTCTTAAAGCCTTTGCTGATGCTGTATTACAGGCTAATACTACTAGCGTACACCCCTGGGTAAAAAACCATTCCACGCATTGTAAGGTGTACTGGTAGATGGTTTCAAAACTACGGGAACCATAGGGTGCACGCGCATTATCACCTAAATAAATATAGTCGTAGTCGGGCAGCTTATTTTTTATTTCTTTTAATACCGTGAGGCCACCGTAACCGCTATCGAATACACCAATTGGTCCTTTTATCATATTCCAAAATTAAGAAAGCCATCCCGTTTGTACGGGATGGCTTTCTTATAATTTAAAAATTATTTATTTTTTTGTTGCAGCCCTTGGTGCCGCTGCAGATTTTGGCACATCTTTAATGTTTAATTTCTTTTTAACCAGGGGTAAAATATCTTCTCCCGGAGGGCCAACAATTACGCTGTTTTGGTCCAATACATAATTGTACCCATTTTCTTTTGCCACTATTTTAATAGTTTCTAAAGCTTTAGTACGGATAGGTATTAAAAGTTCCTGTTGTTTTTCCTGTAATTTTTGTTGCATTACTTCTCTCCAACCCTGAACTTTTTGATACAATTCAATTAAACCTGTTCTTCTTAATTCTTTTGCTGCAGATGATAATTTAGCGGAATCTTTTCCAAAAAGACTATCCTTTTCATTTAATTCGGTCATGTAATCTGTTCCCTGCTGTTGCAATGCAGTTTGGTAATCCTGTAACTGTCCTGTTGCTTTTTCTGCCTCCGGCATAACGCCAATAAGTTCTTCGGTATTAATATAACCGATTTTAGTTTGAGAGAAAGCCGTATTGGTCAATCCTAAAATTGAGATAGCAAATACAACTGCTGCGATTAATTTTTTCATTTTCGTTTTAAATGTTTACTTGTTTAATTATTGTTTTATTTGATACTGGCAAATGCCTTTTTTAAAAAACTACTTTACACCTAAAAACTTTAAAACCTCATCACTTTTATCAAGTTTAGGGTCGGCAAATATAACAGTAATTCCTTCACTTTTATCTAAAATGAAATCATAAGACTTATCAACCGCCAACTTTTGAATGGCAATATAAACCCTGTCCTGAATGGGTTTTATCAGTTCCTGTCTTTTTTTAAACAGATCACCCTCAAAACCAAAACGCTTTTTTTGAAGGTCTCTAACTTCTTTCTCCCTGTTAAACAATTCGTCTTCTCTTTTCTTTTTAAGATCATCCGTCAGCATAACCTGTTCTGCGTCGTAATCTTTATACATTTTATCAAGGTCAGCTTGTTTTTTCTCTATTTCCTGCTGCCATTGCGCGCTAAACTGGTCTAATTTGGTCTGCGACTCTTTATACTCCTTCAATTTTTGAAGTATATATTTTGAATCTATTACTGCGTAACGTTGCCCTTGTACAGCCATGGTTATCAGCAAAAAACAAACTGCAATCGATATTATCTTTTTCATTATCTTTTTTTTCCTTGTACAAATTAAACAATATATACTTTAGTTACACAACATTTATTCCGGTTCCTGACCAAGCATAAAGGTAAATTTAAAAGCACTCTTAATGGGTACACCAGTTTGTATCCTGTCAATACCCAAGCCATAATCAAAGCCAAGTAAACCAAACATAGGTAAAAAGAAACGCATACCTACACCAACTGACCTGCGTAATTTAAAGGGGTTGTAATTTTTAAAGTCGTACCAACCGTTGGCTGCTTCAAAAAATGCCAATCCATAAATAGTGCTGCTTGGGTTGGTACTAAAAGGGTACCTTAATTCCACAGTATATTTATTGAATATGGTAAAAAATTCTGAGGGGGTAATATTATCCGGATTTATTGTTGGGTTAGAATTATTATAAACAGGATAACCGCGATGCGCAATAATATCGTAACCTAAAATCGCGAAGTTGTTACTAAGACCGGCATCACCAAGCTGAAAACGCTCAAATGGAGATATCTGTAATTTATTACTATACCTGCCGATGAAACCATATTTGGCTGCCACTTTTAAAATAAATTGCTGGTTTTTATCTGCACCACGGGCTAAACCAAGCGGAACATAATATTCTGCGTTTGCACGCCATTTATGAAATTCCGGCAGGCGGTATGGGTTTGCATCAGATGGTTTAATACCCAATGCAGAGTATGGAAGTGTAAACTGACCGCTTACAACAAAATTAGAACCACCCGTTGGAAAAATAGGACTACCCTGCGTTGCACTGCGGGCCAGGGCTAATTTTACACTAATATTTGTAGAATTACCATTGCGGATACCTTTAAATATATTAGCATAATTTCTTAATTCATATTGTTGAACATTAAATGAGGTTATCAGAGAAGTATAGTCATCAGGCCATTTTAATTGTTTACCTAATGAAACCCCAAAACCAATTGTTCTTAAATAAGAGGTATCTCCGCAAGCTTTACAATATTGCCCGTAACCGTTATAGGAGTTGGCATATTTGGTACTGAATAAACTTACAGAAAAGGAATTTCTTTTTTTGCCACCCAGCCATGGTTCTGTAAAGGAAAGATTATAACTACGGTATGCCCTGCCATTTGATTGAATCCTTGCACTCAACTTTTGTCCGCTGCCTGATGGTAAGGGGTCCCATGTTTTTTTATTAAAAATATTATTGATAGAGAAGTTATTAAAAGTAATACCAAGGGTTCCTGTAAGCCCGATACCCCCTCCAAAACCAGCGGAAAGTTCTAACTGATCATTTGATTTTTCTTCTACTGCCCAGTTAATATCTACAGTTCCATTATCCTGATTAGGAACTACATTAGGTGCAATTTTTTCCGGATTAAAAAATCCCAGCTGGCCTAACTCCCTTTGTGTACGTATAATGTCTGCACGGCTGAATTTTTCACCCGGTACGGTTCTTAATTCGCGGCGAACCACAAAATCCTTTGTTTTTTCGTTACCTGATATTTCTATTTTACCAATGGTAGCCTGCGGACCTTCCTGCATCCTAATTTCAAAGTTGATGGTATCGTTGTAAACGGATGTTTCAATAGGATCTACCTTGAAAAATAAATAGCCATCATCCATATACAAACTTCCGATATCACCATTTCCATCAGCTGATAATTGTTTGCCTAATCTTTTGTTTA
>JAYTHI010000288.1:0-3166 GCA_043732685.1 Ferruginibacter sp.
AGACCAAAGATGAACAACTAAACTCAAAACGCAAAACACAGCTATCTTATCCGACTGTGGATAACGTGTAAATGAGTCAACTAATTTCAGGACGATGCAAAGGGTGCAGGCTAATATCCTGTCTGCCGGCATCAAAATCAAATCCTATTTGCTTTAATAAATCTATTCCAAATTTCCATTGTTGATCCTTATCAAAACCCTAGTGTAAAAAGGAATTATCTACCTGCGGTTTATTTTCAATGGCAGTTAAAAGTTCTTTTAGCCGGGGCTGTATATCTAAAAATATAGCATCTGTTTTTTCTACAGTAAGGCCCTTATCATATTCGTTCATTAAAGCATTATAAGGATGTTGTTCATATCCCAGCATGGAGGCTTCCTGTTTTTTTAATTCAATCAGTTCTTGCAATGGCTGCTGAAACAATATAAAAGAATTCTCAGTATTTGCCTGTACCCATGCATGGTAACACGTGGTAACCTGCTCACTTAAGGTTCTTACAAAGTTGCTGCTTAATTTTTTGTTTCGGTTATAATCTTCTAAACTTAGTGCTACATTTCGCTTTTGTGTAAACGATAAGTTTTCTTTATCATTCAGGCGCAGTAGTAGTTCCCCCATTTCATTGCATGTAAATTGCTGATGCGCTATTTCACTTAAAGTGGCCAGTTGACGTCCTCTGAAATCATTTCCTTTTATGGGCAGGTAGGTTTCCTGATCCCATTGTAAAACTGCTGCGGCATACTTTACATCAGCTATTTTTTGCATCTTTGTTTTATACACTTCATATAAAGCTTCAGTATTCATCTTTCAAAATTTATAAATGAGCATTCAGGAAATAACTACTTTTTTAGAATCTATTGCTCCTGCAAGTTTACAGGAAAGTTATGATAATGCCGGATTAATAACGGGTAATGCAAATTGGCATTGTACCGGAGTTCTTACGAGTCTGGATGTTACAGAAGCCGTTGTTGCAGAGGCATTAACACAAAATTGTAACCTGATAGTTGCCCATCATCCCCTAATTTTTAAAGGTTTAAAAAAAATAACAGGGAATAATTATGTAGAAAAAACCATGATTGCTGCAATAAAAAATGATATTGCCATTTATGCAATACATACCAATCTGGATAATGTTATGGATGGTGTAAATGGAAAAATGGCAGATACATTAGGATTAATAAACCGGAAGATATTATCCCCTAAAAAGGGAATGATTAAAAAATTGGTCACCTACGTACCGCATGAATTTGCCGAAAAAGTTCGTACGGCATTGTTTGCAGCAGGGGCCGGCGGTATTGGCAATTATAGTGAATGTAACTTTACTATTGAAGGCGAAGGAAGTTTTAAGCCTAACCACAAGGCAAACCCTTTTGTTGGTAAAGCAGGAGAAAGACATATTGAAAAAGAATTGAGGCTCGAAACCATCTATACTGAATGGAAAGAAAAGGGACTTTTAAAGGCATTAAAAGCCGCACATCCTTACGAAGAGGTGGCCTACGATATTTCAACCATTGATAATGATCACCAGGAAATTGGAGCCGGTTTGGTGGGCGAATTGGCTGAGCCTGTTTCAGCTACTGCGTTTTTGCAACAATTAAAAATTGCATTTAAGCTTAAAGTTATCCGGCACACGCCTTTAATTGATCAGCCAATTACTACAATTGCACTTTGCGGCGGAGCTGGAAGTTTTTTAATTCCGGCTGCAATACAGTCGGGAGCTCAGTTTTATGTAACGGGAGATGTTAAATACCATGAATTTTTTGAGGCAGATAAAAAGCTGGTTATTGCGGATATTGGCCACTTTGAAAGTGAACAGTATACGGTTGACCTATTATTTGATATTTTAAAGGAAAAATTCCATAACTTTGCCGTCCTAAAAACAGGTGTTACAACCAACCCTGTTAATTATTTTGTTTAAAGGCAGGTAATACAACTTTATAAAAACAATAAAATCTCAAATAATAATATGGCCGCAGTAAAAGATTTCTCCGTTGAAGAAAAATTAACAGCTCTCGTTCATTTACAAAAAGTGGATTGCAAGCTGGATGAAATTCAAATTTTGAAAGGCGAATTGCCCATTGAAGTAAAAGACCTTGAAGACGAAATTGAAGGCCTTCATGCCCGCCAAACCCGTGTGGAAGAAGAGATTAACGGAATGCAGGAATTTATTAACCAAAAGAAGGAAGCCATCAAGGAAGCCGAAGCATTGGTTAAAAAATACGAGAAACAAAGCGAAAACGTAAAGAATAACCGCGAGTTTGAAGCAATCAACAAAGAAATTGAAATGCAAACACTTGAAGTTAAACTTTGCGAAAAACATATTAAAGACGCTACCGAAGAAATTGGTGAAAAAGCCAAACAATTGGATGGCGCTAAAAAAGCAGTTGGCGTAAAAGAAAATAATTTGTTCGGTAAAAAAGGCGAATTGGAAAAAATTATCGGCGAAACTGAAAAAGAAGAAAAATTATACAATAAACAAGCGCAGGAAGCAAGAAGTCATGTTGATGAGCGTTTATTATTAAGTTACGATCGTATCCGCAAAAATTACCGCAACGGATTAGCAGTTGTACCGGTAGAAAGAGATAGTTGCGGTGGTTGTTTTCATGCCATTCCTCCTCAAAAACAAAGCGAAATTAAATTGCGTAAAAAAGTGATCGTTTGCGAAAATTGCGGTCGTATCCTTGTTGACGTTGATTTAAATGACAGTATTGAAATAAAATAATCAGTAAGCATATTTATAAAAAGCACTTCAGTAATGAGGTGCTTTTGTCATTTAAACGGATGGTTCCCGGTTGCAATTGATGGTGTTGGTGAATCGTATGCTACTTCATTAAAAAAGTACTGTTGTCAGATTCGCTAATGCAGGTAAAGGTTAGCAGTATAAAAAATAATTAGGATTAGGTAAATCATTCGCAAACTTGCAATTTTAAGCTGTTTTTTACTTTTTTAAATGTAGGGCTTTGAAAAAATATACCTGTCATTAAATAACCTTGGTTAACATTAAAAAACGCGACTATTTTTTAAGCGTTATAGTTTGAAAGTGGTACTTTTTTTAATTCAGAATTCCTTTTTTCTTTATACCCTTCGCCTCCACAGCCGGCGGGCTGCGTAACTGCAACGCCGCTCCATTGGCTTCTTTCAAAAAAATAAGCTGCGCATTTTTTATTGAAT
>JAYTHI010000289.1:0-3148 GCA_043732685.1 Ferruginibacter sp.
ATCCGCATCCATAAATCTTATATTGTAGCCATAGCATTTATAACCGCCACCCGCAAATCGAGCGTATTTTTACATACATTGGAGCTACCGGTTAGTGATTATTATAAGGATAGTATTGCGGCACTAACCGGTAAAATTTAGGTAGATACTTTTCACTAATAATATCCCTTCTCGGCACTGAAACTCACGAGCCATTTAAGTTAAGCCGGGAGCGATGCGTTTGAAAGAAAATAATCTTCCACTTGATTTTAATTCCCGCTTCGTAAATACGCAACGTCCTGGCTCAACACATCAGACAGGGAGGAGACTGTGCCGGGAAGGAAGAAGTACCCAATTAATTTATTTAAAATCTATAACTGCAGCATGGTTGCCCCGGCAGCATATAATAATTTATAAACTATGCCGGGGAATGTGCTGGGATGGGGTATAATTTTTGAAGGAAAAGACAGTTTCATAATTTTATTTGAACCACCTTCAAGGTACTGTCGCTCAATGAGCCATTTGAGCTTAGCGGGGGACGGTGCGTTGGGTAAAAACTAATTCTATTTGATTTTATTTTTGCACCCTCAATACGCAACATTTCCTGGCAATCAGCTTAGCAGGAGACAATGCTGAAAAAAGAGATGTAATTTGTACGTAACATATTTTTGAATCCGCTGCATATTTTTCTTCATACCCTTCGCCTCCACAGCCGGCGGGCTGCGTAACTGCAACGCCGCTGCATTGACTGCTTTCAACAAAAATAAGCTACGCATTTTTGTTGAATCCGCCGGGGCGGACCGAACCCAATGAGGCGGCTTATGCAATTACTGGTGTTTTTAAAGACATTCTTCGTAGGGTACTACCACCTTATCAGCACTCAACCAGCCTTTTGAGCTTAGCCGGGGACGGTGCGTTGGGTAAAAACCAATCCGCATTTGATTTAATTATTGAGCCGAAATACGCATTGGTCCCGGACCATCGCACCAACGCGGCAGGATGGTGCTTGAAAGTAAGATGAACTTCAGTTGAATGAACCCCTCACCCCTATTTCGTCGCAACATTTGCCTTATTTATCTCATTTACACAATTAAAAAATTTGGCAGGACTATTTTCGTATTCTAATTAAAATATATGAAAAAATTACAATTTCTCCTTTCATTTTTAGTAGCATCAATTTGCATGTATGCACAAATGCCGGGCGGTATGCCTGGTGGTGGGATGGGCCAAAATGCTATGGGGCATGTATATGGTAAATTAATTGATGCCAATGGCAAACCAATTGCCGGAGCATCTGTTATGCTGATGCAGAAAAAGACAGATGCCACCACAAAAAGAATGAAAGAAACTTTGTTAAAAGGAATGATAACAAAGGGTAATGGAGATTTTAATTTTGAAGAACTTCCGTTAAGGGCAATGCTGGTTTTAAAAATTAGCAGCAGTGGATTTTCACCCATGGAACAAGCCGTTTCTTTTATGCCTAAAATGACACCTGGTACTGTTCCCACACCAGGTTCAATACCCTCCTTTGATAAGGATTTGGGTGATATAAAATTAAATACCGATGCCAAACAATTACAGGATGTGGTTATTACCTCAACTGCCCCGGGCATCAGGTTAAGTGCTGATAAAAAAATATTTAATGTAGAAAAAAATATCATGAGCGCGGGCGGTACTGGTCTTGATGTAATGCGCAACGTGCCTTCGGTAAATGTTGATATAGATGGTAATGTAACCCTGCGTAACAGTGCCCCGCAATTATTGGTAGATGGAAGGCCTACAACGCTTACGCTTGATCAAATACCTGCTGATGCCATTGAAAGCGTTGAAGTAATTACCAACCCTTCTGCCAAATACGATGCATCCGGCGGTGGTGCCGGAATATTAAATATTGTTTTAAAGAAAAATAAAAAGACCGGCTACAATGGCAATGTAAGAGCCGGAGTTGATAAACGCGGCGCTTTAAACGGAGGAGGTGATTTTAGTTTTAGGCAGAACAAATTTAATTTTAGTGCAGCGATCAACGGCAACCAAAATAAAAGCAGGACTACCGGAACTACTGATCGATTTAATTTACTGGATGTACCGCAAACCTCCATACTTCAAAATAATTATAACCGTAACAATGGCGGTTTTGTTTTTGCAAAATTAGGACTGGATTATTTTATCACTAACCGTACCACCTTATCCTTAACTGGCATTAGAGTGCATGGCGAATTTAACCCGCACGAAAGCATTAATATATTTACAGATAGTCTGTATAACAATGGCAAAATAAGTAATTACAGCAACCGCAGCACAATAGGTCAGCGTGTTTTTAATGGCAAGGGACTTGTGTTTGGCTTAAAACATTTATTTGCAAAAGAAGGTGAAGAGCTTACCGTTGACGCTAATTTTTTTGGCGGAAAAAATAACAATAATTCCCTGTATACCACTAATTATTACGGCACAAATAATACCAGCATTACCAATACAGACCTGCAAAAAGTAATTGGTGGCGGAAGTGATAAAAACTATACGTTTCAATCGGACTATGTAAAACCTTTAAGCAAACTTACTAAGCTGGAAGCTGGTGTTCGTACAGCTATACGCCAAAGAGTAAACCAAAACGATAATTATATTTACGGTAATGGAGCTTATAATTTAGTACCATCTGCCAGCAGCAATTATACCAATACAGATAATGTTTTTGCAGCCTATACCACCTTAAGCAGCAGCATAAAAGATTTTAGCTATAAAGTAGGTGTTCGTGCAGAGCGCTCTAATTATACCGGTACCTTAACCAATACCGGCGAACAATTTAAAAACAGTTATCCCATCAGTTTATTTCCATCGGCTTTTGTTAGCCAGAAATTGGGTGATAAACAAGAGTTGCAATTGAGTTACAGCAGAAGGGTTAACAGGCCAAACTTTTTTCAACTGATACCTTTTACAGATTATACGGATAAACTAAATATTACAAAGGGCAACCCCAACCTGGTGCCGGAATTTACACAATCTACTGAGTTAAGTTATTTAAAAACTTTTAAAGGGAATAACACTTTGCTGGCTTCGGTCTACTACAAAAACACAATCAATTTAATTACCCGTTATTTAACGCAGCAGCAAGACCCTATTAGTGGCAACAATGAGTTAATAAATACCTACATCAATGCCAACTCAAGCTATG
>JAYTHI010000290.1:0-3137 GCA_043732685.1 Ferruginibacter sp.
TAACCAGCCGTAACCTGTGCTTCATTCTTTAAATAATGTTAAACTTATAGGGGTGTTCCATTATTCGTAAAAAGGACTTACAAAGACGTATAAATATGCCTGCCGCTAACAAACAAGACTTCTTTGGGCATGCAAGGCCAACGATAAATTTCCATGTTGTATGGAACCGGTCTTTCAATAATTATACGCTATGGGATTGGGGTTCAAAAAGTTTTTGCAAAAGTAGGGCTGGGTAATGGAACATCAGCTATGTGCTAGCATCAGTCACAGTTAGGGCCCGACGTTTAGTTTTCAGCTTTTTGCTAATTAGCTTCAATTTTATATTTTCAATGGGGCATTTGTACCTGGCTGGAGGAACAATGAATTCCCAGCCTTCGCAAATACTCAAACAATGCAAATTGCGGTGAGTCACAATGCGACTTGAAAAAATATTTACAGATTTTAAGAAAATGTGATTAATATAACTTATCGCTCTGATTGTGGAACAATTTGCTTGCAAAAAGATACGACCTTTAGGATATGGCAATGCTGCCATAAATAAATAGATAATAAAATGAAAAAAATAGCTTTAATGTTTATGGCAGTTGCAATATTTTGCACTTACTCATTTGCAATGACACCACCCAAAGTAGTTAAAGATGCGTTTGACAAAAAATTTCCCAATGCTTCAAAAATTACTTGGGGTAAGGAAGCGGCGAAGGAATGGGAAGCTGAATTTACTTTTGAAGGAAGTAAAATATCGGCAAACTTTTATCAAGACGGAACATGGCTAGAAACTGAAAAAGAAATCAAAGCAACAAATTTACCTGTTGCAGTTGCAACCGCAATTAAGACAAATTACTTAGGCTGGACAATCGCAGAAGCAGACAAAACAGAAACTTCTAAACACGGAACAATTTATGAAGCTGATTTAAAAAAGGGAACACAAAAGAAAAGTGTTGCTTATAAGGAAGATGGAACATCTGTTAAAGAATAAAGTTGGGAAAACTAAATAAGGAAATCTGCATTTTGCAGATTTCCTTATTTGTATTTTAAACCGTTGGTAAATAACAAATTAAGATAAACCGGAAAGTACTACAGCTATCTTAAAATAAAGAACACATTATGAATAAGGAATTATTAAATCGGGTTGCAAAATTAGGTTTCTTGTTTTGGCTTATTAAAATATTTTCAACAACTGTAGGTGAAACTGCTGCTGACTATGTGTCTGTAAACCTGAACTTAGGATTAACGTTAACTACGATTATAATGGGTGTTATTACAGTGATAGTTATCATTTGGAATTTTAAACAAAAAAAGTATTTTCCGCCTGCCTATTGGACTTTAATTGTAATGATGAGCATTGAAGGAACATTAATAACTGATATTTTAGTTGAAAAGTTTAATGTTTCTCTTTTGACTTTGGACATCATTTTCTCAATAGCCATGGTCGTCGTGTTTTATGTATGGTACAAGAAAGAACACTCTTTGTCCATTCATGAGATAAATAACGATACAAGAGAAAGATTTTACTGGATTATTGTTTTAACAACATTTGCTTTGGGAACCGGCGTTGGAGACACGGTGTCAGAATATTTACAAGTAGGCTATCTGTATTCTTTTATCATTTTTAGTTCGGTGTTTATTTTGTCGGGTGTTTTATACTATTTAAAAGTTATCAGTGATGTTTTGGCGTTTTGGATTGCATTTATTGTAACAAGACCAATTGGAGCTTCGTTGGGAGATTTATTTATTCAAGAACCAAAGGATGGTGGGTTAGGAATTTCGGTACCGATAATAAATATTATCTTTTTCGCTGTAATTATTGCTTCTGTATGCTATTTGACAATAAAATCATCAAAAACGATGACATCAAAAACAGAACCAAATTAAACATTAGTACAGTGATTAAACTGTAAAATAAAACTGACACAAAAGCACTATAGCTATATCCCCTCCCCTCTACCAACCCTTTTTCATATTTCATAGGGTGCAAATTAAAAAAAGACACAGACACACCTTATGAGATGGCAAGTTTAACCATATTTGAAGAAAATTACTATAAACTTATTGCTAAAGGGAAAATGCCAGGCTGTATATCAAAATCCTGGAAAGAAATATGGAGTTCCAAAATAGACAGGGCGTATAAATACGCCTTTCAAATTTATGATGAACGAAGCAGAGATTGGAGTAATGCAGCAGTAGGAATATTTATTTTTGCTAATTAAATAAAACGCCCCAGCACCCTTGTCTCCAAAATCGCAAACACTACTCTAGAAACTAAAATTTTTCAGGCGGCCAGCTGCGTAAATTTTATATTTCCAATCCCTAATACAAGCAGCAGGAATCCACAAATAGGAAGTAGAGTGTGCCGATGATTTCATTTCAATAATGAATAGCCGATTTTACGGGTACTGGAAAAAGTAATTCGTTTTTTATTAACGAATAGCCTGGGATATTGAATAAATTCAAAACCTACAGTATGCGCTAATTAGTGGTGTATCCTGCAACGAATACTGCCACAAATAGATTTATAATTTATGCAGCCATTCGCCTAAAGAAAGTACACGGTTGAGAAGTTAGTGAAGCAACATTGGAGATTCCCAGGAGCAGGTAGTAAAACGTTTTTTATCAACGAATAGCATGGAGTTTAGAAACAATTCAAAACCTACAGTATACGCTTATCAGTGGTGTATCCTGCAACGAATACTGCCACAAATAGATTTATAATTTATGCAGCAACTTGCCTAAGAAAGTGTACGGTTGAGAAGTCAGTGAAGCAGCATTGCAGATTCGGACGGAAACTAATTTATTTATATCTTTAGTTCAAGTTTAAAGCTGAAGAACCTTTATTTCCTCTAAGGCGACAGTGCTTCAACCTTGAATGCAATATATTTAATCTGTAACCCTCAATCAAAATGTATGAAATCACTATTATTTTTAATTACCTTAATCACCTTTACAATCGGCACTTTTGGACAACCTAAAATCGAAAACTTAAAAATTCTTTGGCCGGAAGAAAACAAGTGGAAAATAGGAACCAATCAAGAGGATAAAACTCAACATATGATGGAGTTAATTCCTGGCAACGAGTCAATTGACAAATGGACCATCATTGGAACGATGATTTCTTTAAAAGGTGTAAAGAATGTTCCTAT
>JAYTHI010000291.1:0-26662 GCA_043732685.1 Ferruginibacter sp.
TTTTTATTAAAAATTAATATAACTGTAGAAAACAAACCTCAATAACATTTAAATTAGAAATAAATAGTATCAATGTATTGATAATTACAGCCATTTAAATAAGTTTTTTAAAAATATAGGGATGGTTCAATTATTGTCTATAAAAATTATAAAAGATATCGGGATTTGCCCAAAAATTTAGATTAACATGACAATCCAAAAATCTACCATTTTACATGTTGAAGATGACGAATCTATACGGATGGCATTAGGATTTGCATTAAAAGATGAAGGGTATAAAGTTCACACCGCATTGAATGGAAAAGAAGCACTTGATTTTTTAGCAGTTCATTTTTCTGAAATAGATCTGATTCTATTAGATGTAATGATGCCTGTTATGGACGGTTTTACTTTTTACAATGAAAAATTAAATAATAAATCGCTTGCTGAAATACCTACAATAATTTATTCTGCCGATGATAGAATAAAAGGAAGGGCAGCAGCGATAGGATTACCATTTATAAGCAAACCCTTTAATTTGGAAGATGTTTTTGAAGGAATAGAAAAATATGTCAGAAAATAACAATAGCTGGCCGCAAATTTTGCTTACCAGCAAAGATTTAAATGCAAAGCGCATATATGAAAAAGACTGGAGTGACAGCAGCCTCGGTCCAATTGAAAATTGGTCTCAAAGTTTTATAACCATCATTACCACGTCGATGGGTTCTCAGTTCCCTGCTCTTATTTTGTGGGGCGAAGACTTTATAACTTTTTTCAATGCAGGATATGGTACCGTTTTGGGAGAAAAACAAAATTGGGCCATGGGTAAACCGTTACAGGAAGTTTGGCCGGAAGCATGGGATTCTCTTTACGGAATGCTTAAAGGTGTAATAGCAACGGGCATTGGTAGTTGGGCTGAAGACCAGATTTATTTTCTTCACCGAAATGGGTTTCCGGAAGAAACTTATTTTACTTTTTCGTTTGCGCGCATTATTGATGAGAAAGGTGGATTTGGAGGAATTTTATGCACCGCAATTGAAACTACTCAAAAAGTAATCAGTGAAAGAAGAATTAGCATATTAAGAGATATTGCCAATAATGCGGCAGCTAAAACAGATTCTAAAAGCGTGTGTAGGGAAAGCCTGGATGTGCTAAAAAATATTCAGCCTGATATTCCTTTTGCGAGCATCCATTTCGTTTCAATGGATGAAACTACGGCCGATTTAGTTGGATTTGTTGGACTCAAAAATGCAGAAGATATATTATATCTCCGGGCTATGGAAGACAATAACCCATTTGTAAAAGTATATAAAAGTGGACTGCCCTTTTTTGTGGAGGATGTAGAAAAATTAAATTTTCAACCAAAGGTTGTACCCGGATTAAATCCTGCTAAAAATGGATTAATATTACCTATCAAAATTTCCGCATCCTCTCCGGTAATTGGTTTTTTGTTTGTTGGAATAAGCCCGCACCTTCCTTTTAACGATACCTATAAAAGTTTTCTCGATTTATTAGAACACCAAATTTCTGCTGCTGTGGCGGGTGCTAAAGTTCAGGAGGAAACCCGTAACAGGGAAAAAGCAATGGCCGAACTGGATGAAATGAAAACTAATTTTTTCAGCAATATCAGTCATGAATTCAGAACCCCTTTGACCCTGCTTTTAGGACCGCTGGAATATGCTATAGCGCATAAAAACGGAGAAGACATTTCACTTGACAAAGAAACATTTGGAACAGTATACCGCAATGCATTGCGATTATTAAAATTGGTAAATACTTTACTGGATTTTTCGCGAATGGAAGCAGGTAGAGTGCAGGCTCATTTTGAACCGGTAGATATTGCAGGGGTAACTAAAGAATTGGTAAGCCAGTTTAGATCAATGATTGAAAAGGCAAATCTTACTGTAGAAATAATATCGGATAATATTACAGGTTCCGTTTTTATCGATAGGGAAATGTGGGAAAAAATTGTACTAAATTTAGTTTCAAATGCCTTCAAGTTTACTTTTGAAGGCGGGATAAAAGTTTACCTCAAAAACTACCCTAAAACGATAGAATTTCGGATAAATGATACCGGCATCGGAATTTCAAAAAAAGAAATAACTAAACTTTTTACCCGGTTTTATAGGGTTGAAGGTGCAAGATCAAGGACATTTGAAGGATCAGGAATTGGGCTGGCCCTTGTACAGGATATGGTTAAAATTCATGGTGGCAATATTAAGGTTGAAAGCTCAGAAGGAATTGGCACATCCTTTATAGTTACTTTACCAAAAAAACAGATTAATGTAGGTAGTTTTCCATCAAAAAAATCCTTGCCGGCAGCATCTACCTTACTAAAAGTACCAGTATTTATAGCCGAGGCATCTCATTGGAATGATCTTGAACCAGATAAAATTTTACGCAACGGAAATAAACCTATCCTGCTAATTGTAGATGATAATAGTGATATGCGTGAATACCTTATAAAGCTTTTAAAGCAGGATTATAACCTGCTTACAGCAACCAATGGAAAGATGGCATTAAGGGTTATGCAGACGCAAAAACCCGACCTTATAATTAGTGACATAATGATGCCGGAAATGAATGGGATGGAATTATTAAAAGAATTAAGGAGTAAAGAGAAAACCATTACACTACCTATTATTTTACTGTCGGCTCGTGCAGGTAATGAGGCCACTATTGAAGGACTTGAAGGAGGCGCGGATGATTATTTGGTAAAACCTTTTTACGGTAAAGAATTACTTGCCCGTGTAAAAACGCAATTAAATATGGCAAAACTTAGAACCAGCCTTGACTTGGAACGAAGATCCTTAGCATCCAGGGATGAATTTTTAGCCATTGCATCGCACGAAATAAATACGCCCCTAACACCGCTAAAAATTCAATTGGAAAGTTTAACCAGGGCTCTTGATAGTAAAAAACTAGCTTCCTTTTCGCCGGAAAGATTAAAAATAATTATAACCATTTTTCAAACACAGGTAAATAAAATTTCACACCTTATCCGCGACTTGCTGGATGTTACCCGCATTTCCAATGGTATAATGATCCTTAACAAACAAAATACTGATCTTAATGAAATAATTAACCGGGTTATTCAGGATTATTCAGAACCGATACGGCTTGCAAAATGTACCCTAAATCTTAATTTGGGTAACAATGTGGTGGGTTTATGGGACAAAAGTCGTTTAGAACAAGTTGTAACCAACCTCCTTACCAATGCTTTTAAATATGCCGGCGGCACAACAATAAAAATTTTAACTACCATAAATAATGGTAAAGGATTTTTAGTAATAGCTGATGAAGGCCCAGGTATTTTGAAGGAAAATTTTTCTAAAATATTTGAGCGTTACCAGCGTATAAATCCGTCTGCCAATCAAAGTGGACTAGGGTTTGGACTATACATTTGCAAACAAATAGTAGAATCGCATGGGGGTTTGATTAATATACAAAGTGAACCGGGATCAGGCGCAAGTTTTTTGGTTGAATTACCAATTGAAGTAACAAAAACTCAATATTTAAAATAAAATTAGCTTTAATTTATTTGAAACTTGGCTACGTCACCACCAGATTTTAGTTCAGGGACTGCAGCTTTATTTTTTACCATTTGCCAGACGATATTTATACACGGTAATATATATAAAAGCCTGCAATTTAGCAGGCTTTTATTTTTTTAGAACTATTTTTTATGATCCTGGCATTTGTTACCGGAAGCAATTTAGGACTACACCAGCCGGTTAAGAAAATTACCAATATTCAAAGGTGATATTGTTGCATTTTACCTGCTAAATCCGGGAACTACTGGTAAACTTTCATTACCATTAACACCAACAGATTGCACTGCAAAAAAGTAATTATCTTTTGAATAAGGCAATACCATTTCAAGCTGATCTGTAAATATTTTCTTTTGCCAGAAAGCACTGGTGGTTTCCCGAAGTAAAATATAATAACCTTTAACCTTTCCGGTTTTAGGTGCCTGCCAACTTATATTACTAATGTTACTCAATCTGCTAACGTCTATTTTTACTGTTTGCGGCATTGCAGGAGCCTTTGCTAAATTGGCCAGATTAGCCAGGTTAAGGGCGGTATTTTTACGGAGGTATTCAAAATCAATATGCTCCAGCACATCACCATAGGCAATACCATTTTCTACACGAACATCCTGGTGCTGGCGGGTAAAGTTTTCATTCATCTCACAAATTCTAACAGCAGCAAAGCCATTCTCAACATATGGGGTATGGTCGCCACCTCTTAAAAACCGATCATTTCTATACACCATCACCACTTGTAAATTATCAACATATCTTTCTCCGATTTCTTTCACATAACGGGCCAATTGACGGCTGATACCATCATTTTCCAAACCCAATTGTCTGATGCGCTGGGCATTTTTATCCAGTTCATAATAAGGCAATCCTTCGCTAAAAACCCTTACCTGCGTATTGTTTATTATGTTGGTTTCATTGCTATTGTTACTACCCATGATATCATTGTTTAATACTGCCTCAATATTTATTTTTTGGGCTTTGGCCTTATTGGCCATGTAATAGGCACCTAGTAAACCTTGTTCTTCTCCACTAACAGTTACAAAAATTACCGTGGCCCCAAAAGAATGTTTACTCATAATACGGGCACATTCAATTACCGCAGCACTGCCGCTTCCATCATCATTGGCACCGGGAGCATCCCCAATCCTATCCAAAACATTGGTACGCATATTGTCCAGGTGACCGCTAATAATAAACACTCTTTTATCAGCAGTATCCGTTCCTTTAAGTGTTGCTACCACATTACCCAATAACAATGCAGCATCTACCCTTTTGCCATCGGCAGCTAAGGTAGTGGTATCAATAAATGCGGTAAGTCTGCCGTTTGATTGCCCTGCAAACTCTTTAAATTTAGTCAGCACCCAATTTCTGGAAGCTCCAATGCCGCGTTTAGGGTCGGTCTGTGTACTAAGTGTATTTCTGGTACCAAATGCAACCAAAGTTTTAATATACATTTTTAAAGAATCGGGCGAAACCATTTTCACCATCTGATCAATTTCCATATCGCGCTGAATAATTTGCTGCGCAAGCATAGTTTTGGTACAAACCAACAAGCATAGAAAAACAAGAATTTTTTTCATAAAAGAAAATTGAATTTTTAAATGAAGTAAGAAAAAGGCAAAAAGCTTATGTTTTTAATGAGGTGCTATTTATAAAATATACATCAGCCCAATTTATGGTATAATTAAACAACTTTCGCTTTTCTGCCCGAAAACGTTTAAAATGTTAAAATACCAGTTACCATTTATACAAAGAGCGCAAAAAATATTTTGCGCTCTTTGTAATACTATTACTAATTTATTTTGAAAATACAGTAAAAAATATTTTCCTATTAATTTTTAATTGGGGCAGAGCCAACCGCTGCACCGTTAAAATCCAATTCATTTTGTGGAATATCCCAATAATCCACATAATTATAATCCATCAAACAAGAAACAATCATAGCACTGGGGCTACCAGTTAAGGCACCGGAAGGTACCATTACATTCGCATTCATTCTACCACCGCCGTTTGCAACCGCTGTTGTAACACCCCAACGACGTGCATCATAAAATGCTACACCCCTAAGGTATAAAGCAACCCGCCTTTCTCTTCTAAACTCCTCAATTGCCTGAACTTGTGTAAGTCCGGTATTTGCTACGGCCGCTAATCCTGCTCCCTGGGAAATACGTATTGCATCTACCAGGGCTAATCCGCCATCAATATCGCTACCGGTGCGTATCTTAGCTTCTGCTAACATTAAGGTATTTTCTTCCCATGTACCTCCAATACTTACAGCACCAACACTGTTGTCTGTAGCATACGTTCCGCCATTTTCAATATCTATTACATTATACCTTGTGCCAAATTGTATACCTCGGTTGCGAACATTTACTACCGGGCCTGCAGCAATTATTTCAAAATCCGCAGCCTTTCTTTTATCACCCGATTTATATTCCTGTATCAATCTTTCAGACACCCATGCAAAACCATTACCGGATGCATGAAAGGCATAAGGATGATAAAAATTAGAGGAAAGATCATTGATTGCACCTGTTGCCATTCCAAAATAAAAGGAATTATCACCGGGTACCATACCTGCCGTAGCAAGGGTAGTTACGGATGCCCAATCTGCAGCTGTCATTGTAGCCACCTTGGTATTTGCTAAAATATTGCGGGCTTTGTAGGTATTTATTTGTCTTACCCACATGGCAGGCGTAACAATTTTTGTGTTTAAATTAAAACTTGGTACAATGTTTTTAAACACTGCATCATAGTCGGCATCTTCGGTTAAGCCGGTTAGTATGGCAACCGCTTTATCAAAATTAGCATTGGCTTCAGTAATAACAACTTTATGGTCTGAAAAATTACCATTTGTTGCACCTGTTCCGGCTTCATTATTGATGATGGCACTTAAATACATAGAACCTAAACGGGAATAGGAATACCCTTTCCACCAGTAGGCCCATGCTTGCAAGATTCCTTTTTTGCTAACCACATTTCCTGAAAATTTTAATGCGGGATTACTTAAACCTGCCAATAAAAGATTGGATTGAACATTCATAAAATTGCACACATTCCACTCATATTGAAGCGCGTTTGTTTCGCCTGCCTTGCGGCTATTATTGGCAGCCAAAATATCTTTTTGTGATAAACCTGTTGGATTAACCCACTTGGTATTATATGGTGCCGGTAAAGTAATAGCACTTACATTGGCAGGATACCGCATGCCCCAATTTCCCCAGGGCGAAAAATCTTCATCCCCCATATTACTGTGCATCATCAAAGCGATCTGAAAAATATTTGTACCACCTTCACCCGGAACATCTGCATTCCATTTGCTAAAAATACCCTGGGCAAAAGATTCTATTCCAGCCTCTGATGTAAGCGATGCCGGTGTAGGATTATTTGGATTGGAAAGTTGTAAGGAACTTTTTTTACAAGCTGTAAGAACGGCTGCTGCAGCCATTATAATAAAAATATATTTTTTCATAATTAATTAATTTTTTGATTAAAATCCGATATTGATTCCTAACTGGTAACTTTTTAAATTAGGTACTCCAAAAAAGTCAACACCTTTTGAAACACCAATACCATTAAGTGTATTACCCTGTGCATCAACAGCAGCTGTATTTTCAGGATCTAACCCTGTGTACTTCGTTATGGTTAAAAGGTTTCTGCCGGAAGCAGTGATTGATAATTTCTTAAGCCATTTAATATGGAGATTATCTGTTAAATCGTAGGTAAGTGATAAGTCCCTCAAACGTATAAAGGAACCATCTTCAACAAACCAGGATGTTGGTTTAACAATATTATAAAGGCTTTGATAATAATTAACAAAGGCCCCTGTTTTTCCATTGATGGTAACTTGCTTATCAAAATCTGCTGATACACCACCGGAACCTCCCGAACCACCTGCAGGAGAATATAACCACTGCTTGGTTTCGTTATAGATACTATTGCCATGTATCCAATCAAATTGAAATGCGATGGTTAACTTATTGTATAAAGTAACGGTGTTAAACATAGAGGCTGTAAACTTAGGGTAAGCATTTCCTATTACCGCTAAGTCGTTTGATGCAGTAAGAAGAACTGCGTTGCTTCTTGTGTCAACAACATTACCACCAACTAAAGTATAAAATTGTTGATTTGCAGTAGCAATGTAGGGCGTTTTACCATCTACCTTTAACTGGTTAATACTATGTAAAGGCGTTTGTCCGTAAAAAGTTCCTAAATTTTCGCCTTGACGAAGTGCAAAATCACCTAAAATAATATCTAATCCGTTTGAGATTTTACTGATCTTACTATTAGAGAATCCCCATCTTAAACCAAGGTTCCAAACAACATTCGGACTGTTATAAATATTCGCATCCAAAGAAAGATCTACACCTTTAGATTGTATGGTTGTTAAATTATCTACGCGGTTACTAAAGCCGGAAGATGCTGCCACATTAGCTTGCTGAATAATGTCGCTTGAAGTTCTGGTCCAGTAGGTTCCGCTAAAAGTTGCTTTATGAAACCAGTTACCTTCAAAAAGATTAAAAGAAATATCAGTACCAGCTTCAAATTCTTTTGATAACTGTACCCTAAGATTGGCATTACTTGCTACATTGGGAAGTGATAAAGCTACGCTGCTACCCAGAGAACTTACATCAAAAGTTACCTGACGGGCATATCGGTTTGGTTGAATACCTGCCGTGCCATAAGCTGCTCTCAACTTCCAGTCGGTAATGGTATTATGTCCCATTAATTCTGATGGACGAAAATAAACAGATGCTCTTGGAAAGGTAAATGGTTTTGAACCGGCGCCGAATTCTGATGAATAATCTGAACGTACACCGCCTGAAATTCCAAATAAATTACCGTAGTCAATAGTTTGATTAATTAATACACCAAAGGTTGTAAAGGCCTCACTATAATCGCCTGCATTTTTAACCTGGGCTACATTAATATTTATAGGTGGGTACACCGGAAGTTGTACACCTTGCGCATAAAAACTCTTATAATTTATACTTCTCCAATCGTAAGCAATTTGCGTTGTGGTACGGATAGGAAGTTTTGAATGAAAGTCTTTTTGAAAATCTGTTTTAATATAAACAGTTGATAAAGCATTTTTAAATGTATTGGTATTGGTAGAATTGGTAATGCTACCCTGTCTGTCGGTTCCCCAATGTAAGGAAGATTGCAGGGCCGCAGATTGATTTTGATAAATATTTGAAAGCTCCTTATTTGTATAGTTGATACCATATTTAAAATCAGCCTCTACAAAATGATTGATTTTATAATTAAGGTTAAAATTTTGCAGTATGGTTAAAGAGTTGTTGGTATTTTGGTGATATTCCTGCTCCGACAAGGAATTATTCTGGTTAGAGGCTGCTGAAGTTTTGATTGCTCTGTGGCCTGTAGAATCTTTCCAATTAAGGTCTATCCATGGATAGGCATTTAGTACAGCAAACCTGTTACCGTTTAGCAGGTTATCGTTACCAACAATTACCTGGCTATTACTTCTAAATGTTAAGCCCTTAAACAATTGAAAACCCAGGTTGGCAGAAATATTATTGCGGGTATATTTATTACTGAAAACATCATGCTGATCGAGCCTTGACAAGGTAAATGCATAATCTACGCTGTTACTGCCACCACTTAAACCTACAGAATGATTGGTAGTAATTGCCTGACGAAAAGCCTGGTTAATATGATTAAAAGTAGGAATGTTGTAATTTTTATCGTTTACAGTTCCCGGACTGGTTCCAGGATCCGGTACGGCAGGATCTGCCCATTGCCCTGTAGCATCTCTTGAAATTACGTTACCACCGGAGTTTAATATATTTCCCGTAGCGTCCGTAGTATAATGATGGTGTTGGGCAAGTATTTGATGTCCCTGCAAAATATTATCGATTCCCACTTTTGAACTGGCAACTATGGCAACTTTGCCATTTAAAGTACCTTTTTTTGTAAATACCTGTATTACTCCATTAGCGCCCTGTGCACCATATAGCGTTCCACCTGCAGCACCTTTCACAACCTCTATCCTATCCACATTTGCCGGATCGAGTGTAGAAAGACTGGATACTTCAACACCATCTAATAATATGATGGGAGAACTGCCGCCGAGACTATTTATACCTCTTAATATAATATTGAATCCTGAACCCGGGGTACCGCTATTTTGCTGAATTTGAGCACCGGCTATTTGCCCGGTTAAACCTTGTTCAAGAGAACCAGTCGCACTTTTTGCAAAGTCCTTCTGATTTACTGAGGCAACATCGATTGCTACCTTTCTTTTGCTTGTTGCAACACCTACCCCGGTAATTACAACATCATTTAAAAGTTTGGTATCTACATTTAATTTAACAGCCATATTTGGACCGGCTGTTATTTCATAAGCTTCGTAGCCTACTGCAGTAACGGTGAGTTTAGTACCAATTTTAGCCGATAATGAAAAGTTTCCGTCTGCATCGGTGGTGGTTCCTTTTTTTGTAGACCGTACTAATACGGAAGCCCCGGAAATAGGCTGATTTTTTTCGTCCATTATCTTTCCGCTAATATTGACTTGCGCAAAAACAGGCGAAATCAGCAAAAAAAGAATAGCAAGGTGAAATAGTTTTGTTCTCATTGGTTAAGTTTGGTTTAAATAAAATGTTATAGAAAAATTAAATTTACATTATTAATTATAATTCCAAACGATTTAAATTTTTAATATCACCATGTATATTAAATTATATATGAATAGGTTTTCATTAAATTCAATGAAATTAATCGTTCCTTGAACAGGTTTAAATGAAATAATCTAATCTCAAATTAAAAGCTAACAAATATTTAATTGTGTTAAAATCCTACGAAATAGAATTTTTATAAATTGTAAACTTTTCTCCTTTATTTAGTGGCAATAATAAAACTGTAAATGACATTTATTTAAAAGAAAATAATTTAATTAACATAAAATTCGATAGGAAATTACATAATATTAAAATTCATATATATTACATTAATGTTAATACTTAATATAATTTAAATTAATAAATCCTAAAAAATTAGTTAATTGCATCTCAAGAATATTTTGGCTCCTAAATAATGGATTAACACATATATAATATTTTTTTTAAATATTAATAATACTACAAACCCTTTATAGATTGAATCAATTTGTAAAGGGTTTTGCATTTGTGTATGGATAAATTTAAAATAGCCCGTAATCTTCAAAACATCAATAAATAAAGCGTCTACACATTATACAAAATGTATTAAAAATCTTAAACGCAATTTATTTATTCAGTAATACATTGGCGAAATCAGGAAATTCGGGAGGCTTTTACCGGAATATTTCAGTAAATAGTTTGAGCAGCTTTAAAACCTTCATAGCTTTGCGTCGCAAATCAATAAATACCATTTTTTATTATTTTTTTTTAACTTTTGCCTGCTGATTTTATTGCTGAATTTATTACGCATAATACGTTCATTATATACAAATTGGAAAATTAAAAATACAGATTATGAAAAGTAAAACAATAAGCGCTCAACTTAATAATGAGTTATCAAAAGATAAGGAAACCGAAAGTAGTAAACCAGATCTTCACCGCAGTTTTAGTACCATTGATTTGTGGAACCGGCTGAAAAAGAACCGCAGTTCTACTCAGGTAAGAAGGTACCTTAGTTAATTATTTAAGAGGTTAAAATTAACCGATGGTTTTTAACAATATTAAAGCATGATAAGTATCATGCTTTTTTTATGGCTATAATTTTTATTTTAACGCAGTAGAACTTGTGTGGTAAAAAATAAATAATTCAAAAGCACCGGGGTTTTATTATCAAAAAATTGATTTACGGCTTAAAAAAAATTGCTGACAAACGTTTATATTTAAACTCCAGTCAAAAAATTGCTGTATTGGTTGTTTAGTAAAAAAGCTTCACTTATTTTTCAATATCCATATGGTATTATTATAATAGCCGCTTACCCATACAAATTTTTTGGTAACCCTAACTGCTCCATCAACTTTTACTGCTTCCCCGCTTTTAAAATTTTGTTTGTAGATTTTGTCAATCCTGTTGGTAAGCACATTAATGGTTTGCAAAGGTCTTTCCGGATTAGTAGATTTTACCCAAACCCTTCTATCGTCTGCAGCTATATCTCCACCAGCTCCTGCCGCATGTACATTAATGGTAGCAACCGCTTTATTTTTGATGGCATCAATTTTTGTTACCGTCCCATCGCCCTGGTTTAAGGTATAAACCCAGTTTGCAGTGGCTGTAATAAAACGCGGGTTTAATCCCACTGAAATAGTTGTTAATACTTTATTTGTTTTGGTATCAATTTTTTGAACACTATTATTTCTATAATTTGATATCCAGACGGCTTTAGCATTGGCGGCTGCACAATAAGAATTTGGCTTTACAATGATACTATTTTCGATACTATTAGTTGTTGGACTAATTCTTAAAAGTACTCCGGCACTATCTGCAAGCAACCATACCGAACCTGCTGCAATGGCAATGCTCATCTCTCCTTTGTCATCTGCCATACCAGTGGTTATTTTTGCTAAAACTACACCTGTTTTATTGTCAATTTTATAAAGTACTTTTTCAGTACAACTCATAATCCATAATGCATTAAACCCTGCTATGGGGGCTGTACAAGCTTCGGGTATGTTAACTATTAATAAAGGACTGTCAGCAAGGGCAGCTAATTTTATAATCCGGTTTTGGTGGTCATTGACTACCCAGACAGCAGATCCTTCAATTGCAAGAAAATCAGGCTTTATCCCGGCTTTTAAAATTTTAAAAGCCACTTTATCAATATCAACACTGTCCGTATTTTTTTTTGATTGCGCAATACAGCATAATGGCAAAAAATAAGCGATAAAAAAAACCAATTTTACCATGTATTGCATTTTTTGTAGACTATCCCTTTAATTTTAAAATCTCCTGAACACTACCTATCTTTCTAATTTAAAATCAATATCCCGGGCTGGTTTAACGGCTGCATTGGCAACTTTCCAACCTGTCCTGTACATCCAGTCCGTCATTTTTTTAAGTTTAATATAATCTATATTGTCTGCATTATCCTGCGGGGTATGGTAATCCGGATGTAATAAACTGGTATACATCAAGGCTGGAATACCAAGGCGTGCGTAGGGTAAATGGTCACTTCTAAAATACCAGCCTTCCACATGATTTGGTTTATCCCATAAAGTATCCAGTTTAAATTTAGGCCCTTCCTCATTGGCAGACATGGCCATATCAGCAAGGGTTAATGAATTTCTATGTGGTTTTTGAATTCCTAAAAGTGCTGCACTGTCGCGGTTATTTCTGCCAATCATATCGCCATTTAAAACTGCTACAATACTACTAACCGGCACTGTAGCATGACTTACAAACCATCTTGAACCAACCAGACCTCTTTCTTCAGCCCCATGAATAACAAAAATCACCGATCTTTTTGAGGGAAACTTTTTAAAGGCTCCGGCAATGGAAAGCATGGCTACATCCACACTTGCATTGTCATCTGCGCCATGATAAATACTATCCCCTTTAATAATATTTCTAACACCATGTGCATCAACATGACCACTGTACAATAAATATTCTTTGGATAATACAGGATCTGTTCCATTTAACTTACCAACAATATTTACAGAAGGATAATCAAATTTCTCAATAAGAACATTAGCATTTACCGTAGCCGTATTTTGCTGAAACAATGATTTTAAGTTGCTATGAACCCATAGCACAGGAACGGTAGAGACAATATTTTCAGCCGGGCCGCCTTCAATATCGTAGGTGCCTCTTTTAAAATTTTCTGCAGCATCTGCCCAACTTTTTTCGGCATAATCATCTGCAATAAAAATGATAGCAAGGGCACCTTTTTCTATCAAACGGTTGCCATATTTATTAAGAATATACCGGTTATAACGCCAGGTAGGTAAAGACACATTTAAATTAATTCCTTTATCATTTGCTTCAATGGCAACTACTTTCCCTTTTACATCGATCGTGGTATCCAATGTTGCTGCATTTCCAAGATAAATTACCGGAGCTGTTATATTTTTATTGGCCATTTGTGCTACCAGAACCTCATCCCACAACTGCAAAGGCGTATTGTTGATACTTATTTTGGTAGCATTGGCTACGCGGTTGCGCCACATAGTAAAAAATTGTAAAAAGGTTCCATCATCACCGGCCGGTATTAAACCAATTTCTCTATACCTATCGGCCAACCATGCTGCTGCTTTTAACTCATCAATAGTTCCGGCCGACCTGCCATTAAAATGTGATGCAGATAACTGGTACATGTCTTTTTTGAGAAGATCTATTCGGATATTTTCTAAACCCGGAGGCGTACCAACAGCATGCTTCTGTTGGCCCATACAATAATTAGAAAAAATCATTAATAAAAAGCTAAGGGATAATATTCTCATGTTTAGAAAGATTTTAACTACAATACTACCAACAATTAATCAGCATCCAATTATATTTTAATTTAAAATATTGAATTAGAGATCATTAAATATTTACAGTCGCAATTCTTTTGTATTTCATTTTAAATCTTCCAAATTAATATTTATATTAATAATAATTTTAATATAATTTATTTAAAACAACTCCGATTCAAATTCTTTATTTTGTCAACAGTTTCCGATACATTGAGCATATATTTTTTACAATTTTTTTAAAATCTTATTTACCAAAAATGGCTTACCGTATTTCGGAAAGCCATTTTAAAATAAACTCCGCAGAAAGGTAGCTTCAACGTATTCAGGTATAAAAAAATCAATTCAATATTTTAAAAGCGAAACGTAGTCACATAAGTTAAATTAAATAAGAAATTAGTCATGTTCTCCAAAAAAAATTTAATGGAATAATACATTTTCCGACAGTTTTAAAATGCTATTTCAATTAAACGATTTCTACTCTTTACGGTAAAATTTCTGATTTTTTAATGCATTGATTAATTATGAACCCTGTTTAATTCAGCTTCTGCACTTGTTGAACGTTCCCGTTTATCTTTTAAAACTTTGTTACCAAAACTATGGGTAAAAGTTATTTTATAAGATACGGTTCCAAAATTAAAATTAGTAGCTATTTTAGTTCCCTTAATTGGCAGCAATTCTATAAACTGATATCGGGTACCGGAATTAAATATATCATTGGCTGCAAAACGAAAAACATCTTTGTTATTATTCAATTTTTTTTGAAGTCCTGCCCCAATTTCATACAGCGGTTTAAATTTTGCAGTACCAAAATATCCGGCGGAACTATAGAATGCGCTTAGCTCTGCGCTATATTTTTTGGGTAAGATAAAATACTGGGTAGTATTAAAATTGTAATCGACTATTTGTAATTGAACGGGTTCATTTTTATAAATAGTGTTAACCTGTCTCCAATTTATATTTATATTATTCTGCATGTTCCACCACTTCGATATTTTAACCGGCAAGGAAAAATTTGCTGCACAATATTGTTCATAGGTGAAATTTTTAGAGGTAATATAAAGGATGTTTGAAACCGAATCTATCCTTTGCGTTTGGAACCCTTCAATGGTATTATTTTCATGCGTATAGCTTAGGGAAAAACTAAGGTTTTTAAATATATAACTTACTTGCAAAGCACTGGCAATAGCGGGCTGCAAGGCGGCATTGCCGGTAAAAAATGTTTTAGGATCAAAAAATATCGTAAATGGTGCAAGGTCATTAAAAGTTGGTCTTGTTATACGCCGGCTGTACGAAAAATTAATGCTTTGATTGTCATCTAATTTTTGTGAAATATAAAATGTCGGAAAAAATTGACCGTATTTTCTATCAATAATATTTGCAAGTTTAATAGTTCCTAAATTCGATTGGGTGTATTCGTACCTTAAGCCAGCCTTAATGGTTGTTTTGGCATTTATTTCATAGGTAAACGAGCTATAGGCGGCAGCAATATTTTCATTCAATAAATATTTAGCTGAAAAACTTGTATCCTCTATCCAGTTGCCCTGTTTTAAATTGGCTAAACCAATATTATTATTAAATTTTGAAAAGGTCATTTTTGCACCAGTTTCGATAGCAATTTTTTTACCAATATTGAACGTATAATCTGCAGATAAAACTTTAAAATTAATCGGCGTCTCCTTGGAGCTTCTTAATTGCTCGCTAAACAACAATTGATTTAAATCATTATAATAAGTGTTGACATAGGCATTAGGATTATCATCTCTGTAAGCAATATTATTAAAATCAAAAGTGAGTACCTTTCCTGTTTTAAAACTGTGTTGAAAATTTAGATTAATACTTAAGTTTTTCCATTTATTGGTTTCATTATTTACCGTACTGATAACCGTATCCAACCTATCATTAATTTTTACTTCCGCTCCATTATCAGCAATCATTTTCCATTTATTGATATACCCGCTAACTAATACACTTACGATCGACTTTGCATTTAGTTGGTAGTCGAGCCCCAACCGGGCATTTTGAACTTTTCTTACGGCATCCCGATTGAAATATGAGTTGTTTTCAAAAGCGTCTTCCTGTTTTACGAATTGCGTAAAGCCTTGTCCATTTTGAATGGAATGATTATAATTAAAAGAATAGTTACCAAATAAATTTAGCTTGGCATTGCGGTAATTGAAATTTAGTCCGGCTGCACCCAATTCTTTTTTACCATAACCTGCGGTAATAAAATAAGCTCCATTAAAACCTGCGTACGGATTGTTGATAAGCACAATATTGATATAACCGGCATTGCCTTCCGCATCGTATTTTGATGGAGGCGTGGTGATCAATTCAATTTTTTCAATATTATCCGAACTTATACCTGCAAGCAATTGAACATTAGCATCCATTGGCATATAATTTATCTTACCATTTATCATAACCACCACCCCATTTTTTCCATTTACTCCAATAGAATTATTTTGCCTGTTCACTGTTACCCCAGGCGATTTTTCCAAAACATCAAGTGCTGTGCCACCGGCATTGGTAATACTGTTTTTTACATTAATTACCATCCTGTCAATCTTTTGCTCAAACATCGGTTTTTTAATATTTACCGTAACCCCTTGCATTTGAATATGAAGATTCTGTAATGCCGGTATTTGCACCTGGATTGATTTTTTATCGCCGGTAATTTCAAAAGCTTCCGAATAGACCTGGTTCATGCCGGTAAAAGTTGCTGTGATTAAATACTTACCATTTTTGTTATTTTCAAAAAGGTATGTTCCGCCGGCATTAGATAAAATGCCCCTGACCAGGGTGGAATCCAAGGCCTTCAATAACAGCACATTTGCATTAGACAAATTTTTACCACCACCATCTTTAACAGCACCGGTAATTGATGTTTGAGCATTGCTGAAACCCACATTAAAAATACAAAGCCCAACAATTACATAGATATACTTTGACATTAAGTTGGTTTTAGTTGGTTTAAAAAATACAATTAATTTACCTTGGTTTGTTTACGGATCAGCAGGAAGAAAGAATAGTGAAATAAATAAGTAACCTCCTTAATTAGATGGTTAACAAGTATATTTATATGTAGGAAAAAAGATTACTAATGCAACAACCCGGAAAAATTGTTCTGCTAAC
Organism: Ferruginibacter sp.; assembly: GCA_043732685.1. Lineage (GTDB taxonomy): Bacteria > Bacteroidota > Bacteroidia > Chitinophagales > Chitinophagaceae > Ferruginibacter. The sequence goes on from JAYTHI010000291.1 coordinate 17,066, forward strand.
ATTTATTGAAATAAAATCTATATAAACAACTTAATAAATTTAGGAAACAAAAAAATAATCACCATTCAGAATTAGTAAATGGCATCAGTTACTTAGTAATCGGGTTTAATAGGCTTATATATGCTATCTGCATGTTATAAAATTAGGCAGGAATCATTGCTGGTAAGAATAAAAAGTACAATCAATTTTTTGATTTAAAAAGCAGCATTAGAAGGTTATTTTAAAAAATAAGCCAATTAAAATTAAACAGCCGTCATCCACCTGAATAATTGATCAGCATTACCAGAGCGGCAGAATTTAAAAAAAATAAAATTTTTGGGTAATTATTAATACATTTTTTTGAACATTATGATACCAGTGCAACATAGAATACTACAAAATACCATAGGTTAAAAAAAGGCTTGGAGAAGTTTATTTTATATTTCAAAGTGACTGAATAACATTTTATAATTTCTTTACAATATAGCCTGAAATCCAGCCTACATAGGCAAAACGGGGAAATACATAGTGCTTATCTTTAATTCCCCATTTTTCAAATTCGGTAAAAATACTTTTTACAAGAAGCCCTCCGGCTATTAAATTATCCTGATTAAAAGTTGTACGGGTGCGCTCAATTTGCTTTTTTGCCTCGGCTAATTGAGCCTCATTTTTTATAGAAGATAAATCGGGGTTGATGAGGGAGTCGTAATTATTTCTTGCGGCTTCTAAAAATCGGTCAATGTCAACAGGTGTAAGTCTCGTATAATCCTGTATAATTTTTGAGGGATATAAGTAATTACTGATGGCCCAATAAATACCTCCCGAAAAATAATTGTGTTTGCTGTTGGTTAATCCTCTTTTTTTAATTACTTCAACCACAATAAAGGGATTGATACTATCATTAAAATATTGCGCCGCGTCTGCCTTTGGCAACTTAGACAAACGCTTGGTTAAAGTAGTTGTACCCCAGGGAATATTAAAACATTCAGCAACCTTTGTATTCTTCAATCTAAAACCACCCTTTGTATTTCCACTTCCTATATCAACAAGCGAACTGGTGTATAAATAATGTGTAGGCACTACCCCTTTTATGGTTAAATCACCCTCAGTGCAGGGATCTAAAAATTCGATGGGTTTGGTGTATTTTGGTACCGCATTTTTTATGGCGACGCGCAATAATTCTTCCATACCCGGCTTTTTAATGGCCTCCTGTTTTACACCACTACTTACTGCAATAAAAATTTTATCTCTGGCAATAGCGCCGTTATTGTATTGCAGAATGGTATCATAATAAGCTTTTACAGCTTTAGCCGTTTGGGCAATTGCATCCGGAGTAAACTCAATTACCTGCGTATTTAATGAGCCGTCCTTTAAATAAGTAAAACCAAAATGATGCAATATCTTATCAACTTTTATAATGGAGAATTTAACCCCTCTCGACCCTACTTCAATGCCGGCACCAATATTATCATTGATATTTTTTTGTTTTTGGGCGATGCACTTACCAGCCAAAAATATAAATACGGTAAGTATAAAAGTAAATTTCTTCATAATTTTAAAAGCTAATTTTCTGAAAAATATTATGATTATTGCAAATCAGGCGAGGTTAAAAATTGTATTGTTGCGCGGTGAAAAGTTTTAAACAAACCTGGTAAATATTTAAATTATTATTCTTTAACTTTTTTAAAATCATCATCTACTTTTTTAACGATATAGCCCGATATCCAGCCTACATAAGCATACCGGGAAAAAATAAAATGTTTACCACTTACACCTAATCGTTGCATTTCGCTTAAAATACCCCTTGCCAGCAATGCACCTGCAATAATATTATCCTTATTAAATGTTGTATGGGTGCGGGCAATTTGCTTTTCTGCTTCAGCTAATTCATTTCCATCAACAATCATTGATAAATCGGGTTCAATTAAGGTATTGTAACCGGTATTGGCTGCCTTTAAAAATTTATTCACATCCTGAAGTGTAATTTCTGTAAAATCATCCTTTATTTTTTCAGGATATAAATAGTTACAGATGGCCCAAAAAATACCCCCGCCAAAAAAAGCATATTTCCTGTCTGTTAATCCGGTTTTTTTTGCTACTTCATCAACTATCGATCTGTTGATGCTATCGGTAAAAAATTGTTCCACATCCTGCTTAGGTATTTTACTGATTCTTTTAGATAAAGTTGTGGTACCCCAGGGAATGGTAAAACATTCAGCCACTTTGCTGTCTTTTAAACGATACCCTCCTTTTGAGTTTCCACTGCCAATTTCAATTAAGGAACTTGTAAATAAGTAATCTGCAGGCAACACTCCTTTGATGGTTAGATCGCCTTCTGTACACGGATCTAAAAATTCAATTCTTCTGGTGTAACCGGGTATGGCAGAGGCTACTGTATTTCTTAAAATATCTTCTCTTCCACTAACCTTATCCGCCTCCTGTTTAACACCGCTGCCAACCGCAATAAATATGTTCTCCATTTTTATAGAGGTATTATAATTTAAAATGGTATCGAGGTAAGCCTTTACTGCAACGGCAGTTTCAAGTATGGCACCACGGGTAAAGTCAATAACCTGAGTATTTTTGGAAGCATCTTTCAGGTAGACAAAAGTAAAATGACCTTGTTTTCGCCGAACCTTTATAATGGAGTATTTTACCCCACGCGATCCAATGTCGATACCCCCATAATATTGCCAGGTATTATCAGTAATAATATCCCTGTCGTTCATTATGCCTTTAATAGCACTGATACTTAATTGTAATTTTTGAGCCTGGTATAAATTCAAAGCGGTTGTAAAATAACGCTTTGCTGCGGCAATATCGCCGGTATTATTGTACAGCAATCCCAGATATTCAGCCGCCACAGCCTCCCAATATTGGTTGTTTAATCGCTTAACTGCCTTCTCCCCTTTTAAAAGATAAATTTCACTTTGTTCAAACTGATGTGCTTCCCTTAAACTATTGCCTGCTTTAATCCAGCGTTGAGCAGTGTTTAAATCCTGAGCGGTCAGATTAAAGGTGTATGCCAACATACAAAACAGCAACAGTAAACTATTTTTTTTCATTATAAAGTTGTTTTATAGATCACTATAAGTAGAAAACTAATTTGGTTTTTGTTCAGAATCCCTATGCGTAGGTATCCCTAAATCTTCTACAGGTTTTGGTTTTTTTTGTTTGACAATTTTTGGAGTATATTTTTTTTCAGGCAAAATTGGTTCTGCTACCAACTTATCAACCGGATTAGGTTTTGATACTACTTTTTGACGGTTAGCTTTAGGTAATGGAATTGGCCTCGGTATTGAAAGTGCAATATTGCTTTTTTGAGGAGGCAATACCTGAGGGGCACTAACAATTGCGGCAGTATCCTTTATAGGGAGTGATTTATTTATTAAACCGGAATCCTTTTTTAATACTGGTGCCGGCTGTGGTACTATTTGCGTGCTAATTGGTTCAGGCGTAATTAAAAGCGGCACTGCCTTATTTGTAAAAGGATTGTCTGCAATAAAATAATATACACCCGCGCCAATTAATGATAGGGTTAGGATACCGAGTGTAATCTTTTTCCATAGGTTTGATTTTGGTGCCGGTAACTCATTCAAAAATATTAATGGGTAATTGATAGCCGCATCGTTAATCGGTTGCTCACTTTTAAAAGGTATTTTATAACTTCCGGTATTGAAATAATTAGCTGTGGTTTGCGCAATTTCTTCAGCTGCAGGCCTGTCGATTGGATTAATTGACAAGCAACTTTTTATTAGCCTGTTTAAATTAGGTGAAAAACTTTTCGGTAGATTTTCAGGTTCCTTGTTATTGTGTTGCTCTTTGCTGCCAAAATTTCCAAACGGTAATTTATTACCTGCGAGCTCATACATAATGGCACCCATTGCCCACACATCAGCAGAAGCCGAAGGTGCAGCACCATCTAATAATAATTCGGGAGCCTTATAGGCAGCAGGTACTACCCATGCGGAAGTTTCTTTTTCGGCTAAATTATAAGCCAGTTTAGTCCCGTTTCGTTTAACAGTATAAAAGCTTTCGGCAATTTTATTTCTTATTGAAGGTGCTAATCCCAAATCCGGCAGATAACAAAAATAATTATTACCATCAATTAATATATTTTCCGGTTTTAGACATTGATGCAGCAAAGACTGCTTGTGCAAATATGCGATTGCGCTCGATGTTTGATAAAGACATTTGGCAAGTTCCTTTTCATTAAGCTGTCCTATTTTATCTTTTACAGTCCCATGTCTGCAAAATTGCATTTCAAAAAAAAGCTGGTTATTATGTATACTAATATGCTTTGCGGGCAACAAATTATGGTGATCAAAACTTTTTTGATCAAACAAATTATTTTCTATTGCTACAATTGCTAAATCTTCCAATTGGGGAAATATCTTCAGCGCAACAACTTCATTGGTATCCGATTGGGTGGTAATTGCTTCCCAAATTTCTGCCAGTCCATGAGCATCAACTATTTTTTTTAATTGATAGTGTTCTCCAAAGACATTTCTTGGCTTTAACATAACATTCATTTATAAAGAATTGGGGTTAGTTATTGTTAAAAAAAATTAAGAAATAATACCAGATGAGTATTTATTAATGGCGGATTTTTGAGTAGGATATTGACTAGAAGTTAACTGAATAATTCAGGATAAAAATAATAGCTGAGATAAAGCTAAAAGCAATAATATCTTTTAGGAATACCGAATTTTATAAAACCAATTATATAAAAATACTTATTAAAAGTTACAAGGATTTTATCAAAAAATATTTCAAATTTATTTCGGTACTACTAAAAAATAAAAAATAATTTATTTTTTATACCACAAATAATTAAAGCAATAAAAATAATCAGGTTTGCTAATTTATTGCCTTCCAGTAATGTGTAAACCAAATTAAAAAAAATAAAAAACAAGTAATTACATTAAAAATTAACACAATGTATTGTATATCAATTAATAGTGTTTTTTCCTGAAAAAATTGTGTAATATTTTTTATAAAACTATAAATAATCTATTGAATTTCAAATTATTGCTTAAAAATTTATGCTAAAATCGCTTTCTGCTAAACATTATATGTTAAAAAATTGGGGATAATAACATTACCTTATTTACGAAATATTGAATAATCGGTTTGAACAATAAGACGCAAAAATTACAACAAACTTTATCTGTTATCTTTAATTCATGAAAAGTTTTTCCTTCCTGTTTCGAAAAGTTATTTTAAATCCCTTTTTAGATTTTATACAAGACAGCAAGGCTGTTGGCATTATTTTATTAGTATGCACTTTTATATCCTTAATGCTGGCCAACAGTAATTTTTCATCAGCCTATATAGCTTTAATAAACACAAACTTGCCTTCTTTTTCAGTGGCTGCCATTCATTTTCCCTCAACCTTAATGCATGCTATTAATGATGGTTTGATGGCAATATTTTTTTTATTGGCAGGTGTAGAAATAAAACGGGAAATTACCAATGGAGAGCTTTCAACAATATCGCAGGCAATATTACCAATTGTGGCTGCTATTGGTGGTATGGCAATTCCGGCTTTACTCTTTTTTTTAATAAATAAGGGTAGCAGTTTTGTAAACGGCTGGGGTATTCCCATGGCAACAGATATTGCTTTTTCGCTGGGCATTGCCGCATTATTAGGCAGCCGGGTTTCTGTAGCACTTAAAGTATTTTTGACTGCATTGGCAATCATTGATGACCTGGGTGCTATTTAAGCCATCGCTTTATTTTATAGTACTCAAATTCATTGGTTGTATCTTGGTTTTGGGGCAGTTATTATTATTGTATTTTTTGTATTATCCAGGTTAAAAGTTTTTGGAGTCATTCAATTTTTCCTTGCCTTTTTATTGTGGTACTGTTTTTATAATTCCGGAATACATGCCACCATTGCGGGAGTTATTTTTGCATTTTTTATTCCGGTAAAAAAATTGGAAAAAATAGAACATGCCTTAAATAGACCGGTAAATTTTATAATTATTCCGTTATTTGCTTTGGCAAATACTGCTATCCTTTTTCCTGCACATTTCTATACTGCGATTACTACTACACTAAGTATGGGTATAGTTATTGGTTTATTGATAGGAAAACCTTTAGGAATATTTCTGGCCTGTTTTATTGTGGTAAAACTTAAATGGGGCATCTTGCCAAACAATACCGGATGGCATCATATTATAGGCGCCGGTATTTTAGCAGGTATCGGATTTACGATGTCAATATTTATTGCCACACTCGCTTTTAAGGATGCTACTACCATTGATATTGCCAAAATTTCCGCCTTGCTTGGTTCTTTTATTTCCATAATTTTTAGTATGCTTTGGTTTCGTTTTTTTTGCAAACCCTTAACAAGCTAGTTTGTATTTAATATAAATACTACTTTAACATTGCACTTTAATTGTTGTTATTAATAATATGATAGAGTTAATAACATAAATAACGTACTAAAAATTTTGCATGAAAAAAGGAATTATTTTAATGGGACTGTTTATTTCACTTACGCTTTGTACAAAAGCACAGGAATATGTAAATGCAGTGGGCGTTCGCCTTGGACCGAACTCGCCGGCAATAACTTCCGGGTTTACCATAAAACATTTTTTAAATGAAAGCAATGCAGTAGAAGGAATTGTGGGTATTGGTAATAGCGGTCTTGGTTTATGTGGCTTATATGAATGGCATCACCATATTGAATCGGTAACACATTTGCAATGGTTTGTTGGTGCCGGTGGCTACGCCGCGTTTAGAAATAAAAGTAGTTTTATCGGAGCAGCCGGTATTGTTGGTTTAGATTATAAATTTGAACAGATTCCTCTTAATATTTCGTTAGATTGGAAGCCTGAATTAAACCTGATCACCAGTGTTGGTTTTGAGGCCAATACCGTTGGCATTTCTGCAAGATTTGTTTTTTAAACTTTTCAATAAAAGATAAACAACAGCTGGCCTTTGCCGGCTTTTTGTTTTTGTAGCTTTACTTATATGAAAATTTTCACCGCCGGACAAATTCGCAACTGGGATAAAATTACGCTCGAAAAAGAGGGTATAAATTCTGTTGAATTAATGGAAAGAGCCGCAACAGCCTGCTTTAATTGGATGCAGGAAAATTATAGTCTTTCAAGGAATTATCTAATTTTTTGCGGCACAGGTAACAATGGTGGTGATGGGTTGGTTCTGGCAAGATTACTGCATAATGTTAAGGTTAAAGTTCAAGTTTATGTACTGGACCATAAAAACAGCAAGGGGGACTTTAATAGTAATCTTGATCGTTTAACCAGTATGAAATTAAAAGTAAATTTTATAAAAACAGTTAAAGAATTTCCGGTAATTAAAAAAGATACAATAATAATTGATGCCTTATTTGGCACAGGACTTCATAAACCATTAAACGGAATTGCGGCGCAATTGGTTAATTTTATCAATCAATCTTTTTTACCGATAATAAGTATTGATATGCCAAGTGGTTTGTCTGCGGATGACTATTCAGGTATAAACACCATTATAAAAGCGACACATACTTTAAGTTTTGAAGTAAATAAATTAGCCTTTTTATTGCCTGAAAACGCTGTCTTTACGGGAGAAGTTCAGCTCATTAAAATTGGATTGGATCAACAATATTATGTGGAAACACCAACCGATTATGAGGTAGTTGATAAGTCTTTAATAGCCCGGATATATAAACCGCGAAATAAAAATGGGCATAAATATACTTATGGCCATGCACTGCTTTATGCCGGTAGTAAAAATATGATGGGGGCGGCAATTTTATGCGCTACGGCATGCATGAGAAGCGGCGCAGGTTTGGTTACTATCCATGTAAGTGCAGCTTGTGAAGCTATTGTTCATACCGCCCTGCCGGAAGCCATTACCACCACGGCTGATAATATTGCCATCTCCTGGTTAAAAAAATCTGCTATTGGAATAGGTCCGGGAATTGAAGTGAATTTAAAAAACAGACAGCGTTTAAAAAGATTGGTTACGGTTTGGGATAAACCATTAATTATTGATGCAAGCGCACTTCGGTTGCTGGTTACATTAACAAGTTTGCTGCATCTTCGTATCCGGCATCCTGCAATACTTACGCCGCATAAGGGGGAATTTGATGATTTGTTTGGCAAAACATCTAATGATTTTGAAACCCTTCAGCTGGCTACAAAAAAGGCAACCGAACTTAATTGTTTTATCATTTTAAAAGGCCACCATACCTTAATTGTTTGTCCGGATGGCAAACACTATTTTAATACCACCGGTAATGCGGGAATGGCAACAGCGGGAAGCGGAGATGTATTGACAGGCTTGATTTCAGGCTTATTGGCACAGGATTATAAAGAAAAAGAGGCTTGTATTTTAGGCGTATACCTGCATGGGCTGGCGGGAGATATCGCGGCCGATAAAATGTCACAGGAAGCAATGATTGCCAGTGATATCATTGCCAATTTTGGAGAAGCTTTTAAGAGAATAAAAGTATTGGCAACCTCTGGTCTCCAATAAAATAATTTTACTTTTACAGTATAAGCTGCGCTATCAAAGACGCCGCCGCAGCAATCAATATCATTTAATATCTTAAGGATTTTATAGGGATAAATTTAACGATTTATATGCAGCCAAGCTTTCCGCATAATTAAAAATGGACTATAATAACTTATAAAATAAATGATTAAAAGTATTGGCTATTTAATCGGTGTGTTCTTAATTTATTTTTTAAAAGTCGTCGTATTTTCAGAAGAATCTGTACCATTAAAATACTCTTTGGAATAAATTACAAAAGTTTTGGCCGTTAAGGTTTTAATTTGTAAGGTATAATTATCCACTTTCAGTAAGCTATCATTAACAATACTATAAGTTGTAGTATCATAGGTACCCTGACTATAATCATATACTTTTCCATCGTTTCTAAAATCTATATAATCCGCAGCTGAAACAGGGTATGAATAGGGTGTTGCCACACCGGCATTATATTCTACCGTTATGTTAGAAACATAACTCCATTTTCCCAACACTTTTTGTGAAGTTGTTTTATTTAGGGTACCAGTTTTTTTGCAGGATGCAAAAACGGAAGCAGAGGCTAAAATAACCACCAATATTTTTTTTAGCATGCTGTTTTATTTAAATTTTTTTGGGTTTATGAGAAGCTGCTTAAAATACATTGAAGCAGGATGGTTTAAAGAAATCTAAAAATTATTCAGGAGATCATAATTGCTATTAAATATTTATTAAAACAATAATATAAGATATTATTATTATTATCAACTCAAATTTAATATTACTAACATTTACAATATTAATAGTCTATTCGGGTAAACATTTTTAACGGCTTATTTACAAAAAATGTATATTATAAATTATTAATACATATTGAACGAAAGATTAGCAACTTTATTATTTAAAAATCACATTAATAACAAAAATATATTGGATTAGGTAGATAATGTGCAAAAGCAGTATAGGCTGAGCTGTATAAATTTTAGATAATATAAAAGTGTACTTCACGCATTTCAATTCGCAGAATTATTTGTGCTTAGTTTTTAGATTTTATCAATTCAAATTATACATTTTCAATAAATGATGCCCTTCGCAGACTGCCTTTAAAAACACCGGTAATTGCATATGCCGCCACAT
>JAYTHI010000292.1:0-62242 GCA_043732685.1 Ferruginibacter sp.
CCACAAATGAGCAATTAATTTGTGATGGAATTTTAAAACCTACAGTGGTATTTGCAGTATTGAGGAATGAAGAAATTGCAAGTCCAAAAATATATAAAAACTGGACGCCAGAATTCTGTGTGCGCGATCCTTTAGGTAAGACTCCTATATATGATGTGGATTCTTTTACTAAAAGGAATTTTTTTATACTTGAAAATAATAAAGAGCTACAGCATCCCGCTGATTATTATTCCATCAATACTGAACTTGATTTTAACAATAAGCAACATGGCAAAGGCAATACCCTATCGGGTTTAAAATTTTTAAAATATGGCTGGAACAGTGCAGAAGAAGGTTGCACCTGGAGTTCTAGCGAGGATGCTTCAATTATTCTTGTAGTTGATAAACTTATTTCAGGACGTTATAATCTTACTTTAAATATATTACTTTACCATTCTCCCTTAAATAAATTTACGTGTTTTGACGTATTAATTAATGGCAATATAGTAGAGGCTTTGAAATATCCTAATAATGGCATCGACAAAGTAAGTCATCAAATTATTCAAATTCCATTTGATTGTAAACCCGACCAAAAACAAATAGAAATAAGCTTTTATATGCCCAGCCGCAGGCAACCTCAATATGAAGGTGGTCAGGATTTAAGGGCACTTGGAATAGCATTAGTTGCTGTTAAAATATCTATATATTAATTTTATAATATATTGCCAATGACGTTAGGATATAATTATTCCTTCTGTTTGATGGCGGGGAAAAGCGTAAAAAAGGCAAATAAATTAAGGGGTAAGGCATTGCAGATAGTACCTTTTTTATAGAATTTAGGTTAAAATATGGGTGTAAAATCTGGCGTACTAAGTCTGATTTAAAATATATACACTCATAAAATTTTAATATATCGCAATAAATTTTAAGTGTTTAAATGTACGTACACCTACAATGTTTAATATTTTAATTAATGTATAATAATACAAAAATTGCCATCGTAATTCCATCCTATAAGGTGCGTAAGCATATTTTACAGGTTATCGAAACTATTGATGAGGCCTATGATTTTATTTATGTTGTTGATGATTGTTGCCCCGAAAAATCAGGTCAATTTGTTATAGATAACTGTCCCGATAATAGGGTGAAAGTAATTTATAATTTAAAAAATAAAGGGGTAGGCGGAGCGGTCCTGCATGGATATTTGCAAGCTATCAATGATGGTGCCGATATAATTGTAAAGCTTGATGGTGATGGACAAATGAATCCTAAACTTATACCTTTATTGATAGAACCAATAATTAATGGCAATGCGGATTATACAAAGGGAAATCGTTTTTATGATATGCGCTACATAACCAGAATGCCCAAAAAACGATTATTCGGCAACCTTGCTTTATCTTTTATGACCAAATTCTCAACCGGTTATTGGAATATTTTCGATCCTACAAATGGGTTTACCGCAATACATTCAAAGATTGCTCAAAAGCTTCCTTTTGATAAAATCAGTGAACGATATTTTTTTGAAACTGACATGCTGTTCAGACTTAATACTTTTAGAGCAAAGGTTATGGATTTACCCATGGATGCTGTGTATGGCAATGAAGAAAGTAATTTAAAAATTTATAAAATTTTTGGTGAATTTTTATTTAAGCACAATAAAAATTTTTGTAAAAGAATATTTTATAATTATTTTTTAAGAGATTTTTCTATTGCAGCACTTGAACTTATTTTCGGCATCCTCTTATTTTTGTTCGGGAGTTTTTTTGGTGCTTATCAATGGATCCATCATTTAAAATTAGGAATAGTAACTCCAACAGGAACCGTTATGTTATCCATGCTTCCTATAATAATCGGACTTCAATTGTTATTAAGTTTTTTATCTTACGATTTTGCCAGTACGCCTTCTCAAACACAACATAAATTTTTATAAATTAATCCTTATTTTATGCGTAAACCTTTTCTCTTAATACTACTTCTTGTTTCTTTATGGGTTTGGTGTTTAGACCTTACAGATATTTTATTTTTTTATTTAAATTATCATTACAGCGCGCTAATTAGTTATGTAACAGCCTTTGTTTTTTTTATTATTTTAACCTGCACGTTATTTAAATATTTTTATAAATATTTAAAACCAAACAACAGCAATTTACAAATTGATAAAAATTATTTTTTTGATTTTGGAATAATTCTGCTTTGTTTTTTGCCTGTGTTATTTTTAAATTATCAGCGCATTATGTTTCCTGATGCGGATTATGATGTACAGGCCTACCATTTTTTTTTACATCGTTTAAATAGGCTTGAAAGTCTTAAGAATTTTAATTTAGTAGGCGGAGCAGGTGGAGGAACTTATTTTTTTACGCTATCCTATAAAATTTTTAGTCTGTCCAGAGCATTATTCGGCTACCGACTTGGAACAATTATTAATACCTATTTGATATTTTTAATTTACATTTCTGTATACGATTTTTTAAAACAATGGCTTCAATTATATTACCCTACCCAAAAAATAAGTGCGTTTATTCTTGCATTATCTTCCCTATTTATAATTGCAGCAGATAATAATTTATTTAACCTCAACTCTTATAAAGTAGATCTGATAGGGCTTCCATTGTTGTTGGAAATGATACATATACTTTTTTTTAAAAAACTCGATAAAGACAATAAGGTTTTTGTTACCATTGTTTTCTTTTTACTGGCTTCAATAACTATTGCCTATAAGCTCACCTACCTGCCCTATGTTTTAATTATCGGGCTAGGGTTTTTTATCAGCAATGCAACACTTTTTTTAAAAGAAAAAATACTTGTCTTAATAGGTCTAAGTATCTTTTTTTTTCCTGCTATTTATTTGATTTATAATTATACGGAAACATTAAATCCTATTTTTCCTTTCTATAATAAATTATTTAAATCACCATTATATGAGTTTACTAATTTTAAAGACGTAAGGTGGGGACCACGTAATATTTTTGAATTGTTTTTCTATAATATTATAACTTTCCTTCATAAGGAAAGAAACAGCGAATTTCAATATTTTAGCTTTAGGCTATTATCTGAGTATGCAATTATTTGTGTGGCAATAATAATATTGTTTTATCAAAAATTCAGGTTTCAAAACCTAATTTTAAAATCCATTTTTTATTTATCCTTAATTTCCATCCTGTGTAATTATATGTTGCTTTATACAACTGGTTATTACCGGTACGGGGTTTTGATAGAAATTCTGTTTGGAATTGTATTGGTATTGTGGGCGTTTTTATTATTTTTTTCAAAAAAATGGTATTTGTTTGCCCTGCTATTTATTTTCATGGGTATACAATCCATTGAAACATTTAAAACGATTTTTATAAAGGGAACAAATTTATCCTGGTATAATTACAAAGAACTTAGAAGTGCCAACAATGGAACAACTTTAAAAGCTGAGTCTAAAAGAATATTAAATGATTATGAAACCGGCGTTGATACAATTATTAAAAACCTGAAAATTGATGCTTTTTTAAGTTCTGATTGCAATGGTTTTGGAAAATTGTTGGCTCCTGATATTCCAATTTATAATACACTTTCGTTTGGTAATAGACAAGCCGTAATAGATTCCTTTCAAAAAAATATAATCGACACCTTATCTCAAAGACATAATTTTTTTATAATTATTGCAAAAGATAATTTATTTGAAAAAATCAGGGAATTAAATGATAGAAAATATTTGGTTGATTCTTTAGTAGATATTTATCCTGCCTTTACTCCCTTGAACGCTCCCCTATATTTAGTTAAAATCAAGCATTTCAACAACCAATTTAAAATTGTAAATAAAACCAGCGCTTTACGGGTAGATTCAAATGGAGTTTCTAAAAACTTTTATTATGCGGATGTCCATAAATTTAAAACTTTCATTATCGAAGATCCCTACACGTACAATTGGGGATACCGGCAAGATTCCGCTAAGTTTTATGTAAATGGGGTATTTTATAGTTTTGACACCCGAAACCATAAAAATAAGATAGTTACCATACAACCGGTTAACGAGTTGATTTTTAAAAATAAGCAGGATTTACAATACTTTATCATTACGCAATCCCTTCAGAATACCGATGGTAAATAAAGAATGTCATTGTAATAGAGGTTTATGCCAGTACATTTTCATCAACTTTAAAATAAATACATATCATTTTAGGTGGTTGTGGTAAATCAATTTATTTTTACGCCGCAAAAGAAATCGTAAAGCTAAAAATGTTGTTTTAAATAGTTGATGCAGTAAATATAATTTAAGGTTTTATATCGATCATTTTATTCTATAATTAATCAAATTTCCACTGCGCGAACTCTTTCTTTTAAGCACAATAAATTAAAATAATTACCCACAATTTCTATTTTACAGAGATACGGAGGGCATACTCACAACGTTAAAAAATTATAATGGTAGACGTAATTCTAGGGCTTCAATGGGGTGATGAAGGAAAAGGAAAAATAGTAGATTATTTTGCTCCTAATTATGATGTGATCGCTCGTTTTCAGGGTGGCCCAAATGCAGGCCATACCTTGTATGTAGACGGTAAAAAAGTAGTATTGCACCAAATTCCAAGCGGTATATTTCACGACGGTAAAACCAATCTTATTGGAAATGGTGTTGTGCTTGATCCCGTAACTTTAATGAAAGAATGTGCTACCGTAGCCTCTATGGGGGTAGATTATAAAAAAAATCTCTACATCAGCGAACGTGCTCATTTAATTTTACCTACCCACCGCGCCCTTGATAAAGCCAGTGAAATTGCTAAAGGAAACGAAAAAATTGGCTCTACGTTAAAAGGTATCGGTCCGGCTTACATGGATAAAACTGGTCGCAATGGTTTGCGTGTAGGCGATTTGCTTGACAAAGGCTTCACTTCCCAGTATATAAAAATTCGGTTAAAACACCAGCGCCTGTTGGATAACTATAATTTTCAGGAAGATATTAGTCCATGGGAGGATGATTTTTTTGAAGCAATTGAAGAACTAAGAAGCTTTAAAATTGTTAATGGTGAATATTTTATAAATGACAGGATTCAAAAGGGACAAAAAATATTGGCTGAAGGTGCCCAAGGAAGTATGCTGGATGTAGATTTTGGCACTTTTCCTTTTGTTACCAGCAGCAATACCATTTCTGCCGGCGTATGTACGGGTTTAGGTATAGCGCCGCAAAAAATTAAAGAAGTTTTTGGTGTTTCTAAAGCTTATTGTACCAGGGTGGGCAGTGGTCCTTTTCCTACCGAATTGGATGATGAGATGGGAGAATTGTTGCGCAAAACGGGTAGTGAATTTGGTGCTACCACTGGCAGACCAAGGCGCTGTGGCTGGATTGACCTGATAGCCCTTCAATTTGCATGTATGATTAATGGCGTTACCCAAATAATTATGACCAAAACTGATATTTTAGACGCCATGCCGGAACTAAAAGTTTGCAATGGTTATACTATTAACGGTGAAGAAAAAAACTATGTTCCATTTCAAATGAGCAAGGTTAAAATTGAACCCACGCATAAAACTTTTGAAGGATGGCAAACAGATATCACGGCTATCAACAATTATACTGATCTTCCTCAAAAAATGAAAGAATACATTGATTATATCAATAAATTTTTGAAAGTGCCCGTAAATTATATCAGTAACGGTCCGGGTAGGGACCAGATTATTTTGGCTTAAAAAAAATAAAATAAAAATAATTGCCATTTTATTTGGCTAATTAAAAATCTATAAGAAATTTTACAGTTATAACCGGTTATTATGGCAACAAAATCCAACAAAGAAAAAGGATCTACTCCTGGCGAGGATGGACCTTCAAAAAAAACTACTCCAAAAGCATCTCCAAAATCTAAAAAAGAGGAGGATGATGACGATGACGACGATCTTGATGAAGATACCAAACCTGTAAAAAAGGGTAAAGCATCTTCTAAAAAAGATAGTGATGAAGATGATGACGATGATGATACCGATGACGTAGAGAAGGAAGATGAATGGGAAAAAGGTGAGGATAGCGATGATTGGGATCCTGATTTTGACGAATTTGATGTCCCTAAATCTGCTGCAAAAAAATCAACCGCAAAAAAGTCCCCTAAAGATGAGGAAGATGACTTTAAAATCGATGATGATTTTAAAGACCTTGGATTTGATGACATGGATGGCGGCGGCAGTGGTGGTTTTGATGATGATGATGATTTTTAAATAGCGTAGTGCTTAATATTTCTATTAAATATTTGGTAAGCATTTTACCAAATAACAAACTATTGGTGTGAAAGAAGCTGCTTCGTTTTCGATATCTGATTTTGCCGATTTTAAAATAAAAATGTTGAACTGGTTAACGCCGTTCAACATTTTTTGTTTTTTGGATAATAATTGTTACCAGTTTGAACAATCCAATTTTGATTGCTTATTGGCTGTTGGTAGTAAAGCAAGTTTAAAAGTTAATGCTGGCAATGCTTTCAGCAGATTAAAGGAATTTAGCCAAAGTCACCCCGGCTGGCTATTTGGCCATTTATCATATGATCTAAAAAATGATATTCCACCTTTAAAATCTGCTAATTTTGATGGTATCGGGTTTGATGACCTACATTTTTTTGTGCCTGAAATTGTTTTGCAGGTAAAAAAAAACAAGGTTAAAATTTATTCCGACCTTAACACCGCGGATATATTTAATGACATATTAAATACGCCTGCAACTGCAAATGCGGACTGTAAAACTTCCCCAATAACAAATGATCGGTTTTCTACAACGGATTATATTAATACCGTCAAAAAGTTACAGGAGCATATTTTAAGGGGAGATTGCTATGAAATTAACTTTTGTCAGGAATTTTATGCTACCGGTACACCTATAAATCCTTTGTGGGTCTATCAAAATCTCTCCGTACTTTCCCCAAATCCTTTTTCTGCATTTTATAGGGTTGATGATAAGTATTGTATTTGTGCAAGTCCGGAACGCTATTTAGCCAAAACTGGCAAAACCTTAATATCCCAGCCCATTAAGGGAACAGCTAAACGTTATCCCGGAAACGCTTTATTAGATGAAAAAAGTAAATTGGAATTGATCAATAGTGAGAAGGAAAAAAGTGAAAATGTGATGGTGGTAGACTTGGTACGAAACGATTTAAGTAAGGTTTGTGTAGAAGGCTCGGTTGAGGTAAAAGAGTTGTTTGGTATTTATAGCTTTCCGCAGGTTCACCAGATGATAAGCACTATTGAAGGTCAAATGGAGAATGATCTTCATTGGGCAGAGGTGTTGGCAGCTACCTTTCCAATGGGGTCGATGACTGGCGCGCCCAAGCAGCGGGTGATGGAATTGATAGAAGAAAATGAGCGGACAAAGAGAGGCCTTTTTTCAGGTGCCATCGGTTATATTGAACCCAATGGAAATTTTGATTTCAATGTGGTAATAAGAAGTATACTTTATAATGCGGCAACAAATTATATTTCAATGCAGGCGGGTAGTGCCATTACATTTTACAGCGATGCAGAAAAAGAGTATGCTGAATGTTTGTTAAAAGCAGCTGTACTTAAAAAAGCTTTAGGAATAGATGCTTAATGTTTTTGCCGGGAGTGTTTGGTTGGGTATACGGTTTTAAAATCAGGCATAACTGCGCCATTCAATATCAATTGTACACTTTCATTTAAAATTTGATATTTATTGGCAATAAATAGTTGCATCTTATCTGACGGTAAACGAAGATCAAAATTTCCTTTTGCAGCTAAAGTCTCCTCAAAAAAAGGATTGTAATGGTTAAATTTGGTCAACTCCATATTAAGAGTTTTGGCAATTATAAGTCCATTATATTTTCCTGATATGGGTAATATTTCTACAGCGGAAAGTTCTTCAGGAGTTAAATTTACTTTTTGAGTATAGGGGTTGTTACCCTCCTTACTGGCTGCGTATCCGGTATGGGTTGCGGTTTCATCCAAAGATGCGGTATTACCTCCAAGCGTTGTTACACCACCACCACCTTCCATAATAAAATGGGTTGCTATAAAACGTTTAACATAGGTACGGGATTCTTCCGGCAAGTAATATTGAAGTCTCCAAAAATCTCTGCTTCCACTTTTGTTTATGGCACTGTACACCCTTCCAAGTCCGCCATTATAAGCAGCCATCACCAATAACCAATCATGTAATTGCTTGTATAATATAAGCAGGTATTTTGCTGCGGCGTGGGTGCTTTTATAATAATCCCTTCTTTCATCAACTGCAGGGTTTACAACCAATCCAAAATTTCTTGCAGTCGGGGGCATAAATTGCCATGGCCCGCCTGCTCCCACTTCGCTGGTGGCGCCCACGCTTAAATTAGATTCAATAACAGCAATATATTTTAACTCTTTAGGTAAACCATATTGCTTTAAAATATTTTCTATCAGGTTAAAATAGGGGAGTCCCCAGGATTTCATTTTATGAAGATAGCTGCCATGTGCTTTCATATAATCCTGTACAAAACTTTCTGCATTGGGGTTAATTTGATTAATGTAGGGAGCCGCCGCGTTATAACTAAAATTGGTAAATAGATTTTTGAACCCGTATTTTGTTACCTGGCTAACATATTGAACTTTATCTTTTTTAGGTGGCGTTGTTGATTTTACTACTTCATCTATTATTTTATCTTCCCGGGCAATATTTTGAGGAACGGTATCTGCAGCTATATTTATAAAGGAAGGCAAACCTTTGTTAGCACCAAAAGAAAATACATTCAGCCAACAAAAAATTAATATTAATAAATACTTGTTCATTTTATAAAGGACTATACTGCTTAAACTGTTCCATTAGCAAGGTTGATAATTCAAGTAAAGTAACTTCTTCCATTTTATTGGTCATAACCTGTAAGCCAAAGGGTAAACCATTGGTGTGTTTATATAAGGGTAAAGATATGGCAGGCACCCCTGTTAAATTAGCAAAAACGGTATAAATATCTGCTAAATAAATAGCGATGGGGTCTTCATTTTTCTTACCAATACTAAAGGCCGTAGTTGGCGATGTTGGTAAAATTATAGCATCATATTGAGCAAAAATTTCAGTTATTTTATTTACCAATAACCTTCTTACTTGTTGTGCCTTGGTAAAATAGGCATCATAATATCCTGTACTTAATACAAAAGTACCTAATAGAATTCTACGCTGTACTTCTTTACCAAAACCTTCGCTCCTGCTAAGTTTATAAAATGATGTCAAATCTGCCACCTCAACTGCAGTACGATGCCCGAAACGAACACCATCATACCTGTTTAAATTACTACTGGCCTCTGCTGTGGTTAATACATAATAAGCAGGTACCACATAATCCAGTAAATTAAAATCAACAGCTTCAACCGAATGACCACTTTCTTTTAATTTATTAATGGTAGAAAGTATAGCGCTATTAATTTCTTTATCCAGGGAGGGATGTTGAAGGGCTTCCTTAAAATAGGCGATCCTGTATTTTTTATCCGCTTTAATTTGTTTTAAGAGGGTGTTGTTTTGAATATCCTCTTCAACCGGAAAAATAAACTCCTGATCAATTGCCGTACTATCAAATTCATCGGGGCCAGCCAATGTAAGCAGGGTGGCAGTTATATCTGCTACAGAATTTGCAAAAATACCTATCTGATCAAAGGAAGAAGCATAGGCAATTAGTCCATAGCGGGATATCCGACCATAAGTTGGCTTTAAACCAACAATGCCACAGAAGTCTGCGGGTTGTCTAACAGAGCCACCTGTATCACTTCCAAGACTAACCATGCACATGCCTGCTTGCACAGCAACAGCACTTCCGCCGGAAGAACCGCCCGGAACTTTGCTTATGTCTGCTGCATTTAACACATTACCATAAGTAGAATTTTCATTTGAACTTCCCATGGCAAACTCGTCGCAGTTGCAATTACCTATAATAATTGCACCGGCTGCCAATAATTTTTCCAGGGCACTTGCTGTATAAATTGCAATAAAACCTTCCAGAATTTTAGACGCAGCCGTTACTTTATGATCTTTGTAGCTAATTACATCTTTAATGGCTACAACTACGCCATGTAAAGCACCTATTTGGTTGGATGTTTTTCTTTGATTATCTAATTGAATGGCTTTATTAAGTGCTTCTGCTGCAAACACTTCTACAAAAGCATTTAAGTGTTGGTTATTTTCTATTTGCTGCAAGTAATAATTTACGGTGGCTTCACAGGTTGTTTGGCCGCTTAAAAGTTGTTGCTGGTAATGCTTAATGGAAGTAAACAAAAAGTTTTGTTTTGGAGGGGTTAAAAAAAATTGGCTAAAGTTTTCCCTTCTGTTAAAAACCGTAATATTCGGGTTAACAGAAGGACTAACTTCAGCCGTAGTAAAAATTATGTTCTTTAAAAAGTAAAATTACTTTTCTAAATTTTGTGGCAATGCATCCTGTACTCTCTTTTGTTCAAGCTGGGCTTTCAATTCTCTAATTTCTTGTTCTTTATCTTTTTCTTTCATTCCTTCCTCAATTTCGCTCTTTACATTTTCCTTAGCATCCTTAAATTCGCGCATACCCTTTCCTATACCTTTCATTAATTCCGGAATCTTTTTACCGCCAAATAATAATACAACAGCTAAGAATATTACCAGCATGTGCTCAGGCTGAAATATGGAAAGCAGCACAACATTGCATATAACTATCATAATAAATAAATTTTTGACAAAGATAAAAGAAATATTTTTCTGTAAATCTTTTTGCGTGTTAAAAATGAATTTTTTTATCAGATACGAGGATGTATTATTATCGGATGTACCTACCACATTTTGCTTTTCCGTTAGCAGCTTCGTAAGTGGTAATTCCGCGGGAGCAGGCACTAAATAACACAACTATTAAATAAAAGGCCGAAGCAGCCAATATTTTCTTCATATTTTCAAAGGTTTGCTAACTAAAAAAAGGTTTTTATAATAAGATAAGAGATAGACAATTACATTGCAAAAACCATTCCATTAGTTAAAGAAATATAGTAAACTAAAAAGCGAAAACCTTTTTACAAGTTTTCGCTTAGCTATTTTTATTAGGAAATTACTTCTTTTTAAGTGCAACTGCCATTCTTTTTTCCTGAATACGGGCACTTTTACCACTTCTCTCCCGCAAGTAAAATAATTTGGCACGACGTACCTTACCTACTTTATTTAATACTATACTTTCAATATTTGGAGAATAGAAAGGGAATAAACGTTCAACACCAACACCGTCGCTCATTTTACGTACAGTAAAAGTTGCGGTGGCACCAACACCCTGGCGTTTAATCACATCGCCTTTAAAGCTTTGGATACGTTCTTTAATGCCTTCTACAATTTTGTAGTTAACAGTAATATTATCACCTGCTTTAAAAGCAGGAAGAGCTGGTTTGGCTGTAAGTTGTTCGTGTACAAATGCTACTGCGTTCATAATCATTATTTTTAACGGACGGCAAAGGTAGGGTTTTAAATGATAAATTTAACAGGAATATTATTTATTTTTATTTAGTTAATTTATCCCCTTTTTTATTCCTTTTAAAGTCAATTGTTTGTTTGGAATTTGATGA
Organism: Ferruginibacter sp.; assembly: GCA_043732685.1. Classification (GTDB taxonomy): domain Bacteria; phylum Bacteroidota; class Bacteroidia; order Chitinophagales; family Chitinophagaceae; genus Ferruginibacter. Next base: position 11,494 of record JAYTHI010000292.1, read on the forward strand.
TTTTATTTAATTGTTTGTATAAGCGTTAAAACACAACATTTTTTATGTAATGTTTTTTAAGCAGTTTTAGTACCTTTTAAAAAAATAAAAGAGCTGCCAATAATAGGGCGCAGCTCTTTTACTATATAAAGTTAACGGGCAATATTTACCGCTCTTTTTTCTCTGATCACAGTAACCTTAATTTGACCGGGAAAGGTCATTTCAGTTTGAATTTTTTGTGCTATTTCAAAACTTAATTTATCGCTGTCTGCATCGCTAACTTTATCTGCTTCAACAATTACGCGAAGTTCTCTGCCTGCCTGGATAGCATAGGCTTTTTCAACACCCTGGTAAGCCTGGGCAAGGTTTTCAAGGTCTTTAATACGCTGAATATATTGCTGCATTATTTCCCGTCTTGCACCTGGTCTGGCACCACTTATTGCATCACAAGCCTGAATTATAGGAGAGATTACATATTGCATTTCCATTTCGTCGTGGTGCGCCCCGATGGCATTTACTACTGCTGGATTTTCGCCATATTTTTCCGCTAATTTGGCACCCAATAAAGCATGACTTAATTCTGTTTCCTCATCGGGAACTTTACCAATATCGTGTAATAATCCGGCGCGCTTTGCCAATTTAGGATTCATGCCTAATTCTGCTGCCATAATGGAGCACAAATTAGCGGTCTCCCTGCTGTGCATCAATAAATTTTGTCCGTAAGAAGAACGGAAGCGCATACGACCTACCATTCTTATTAATTCTTTGTGTAGTCCGTGAACGCCTAATTCCATTGCGGTACGTTCTCCAATTTCCATAACCTGGTCATCAAGCTGTTTCTTGGTTTTTTCTACTACCTCTTCAATACGTGCGGGATGAATACGGCCATCAGCTACCAATCTTTGTAAAGATAAACGGGCAATTTCTCTGCGTAACGGATCAAAAGAAGAGAGTACAATTGCTTCCGGTGTATCATCTACAATAAGATCTACACCTGTAGCGGCTTCTATTGCACGTATATTACGTCCTTCCCTACCAATGATAGAGCCTTTAATTTCGTCACTTTCCAAATTAAACACAGTTATAGAATTTTCTATAGCTTGCTCAGCTGCAGTACGTTGTATGGTTTGAATTACAATTTTTCTGGCTTCTTTATTGGCTTTTAATTTTGCCTCTTCAATTATTTCTTGTTGAATCACCAGCGCCCTTGTTTGGGCCTCTTGTTTCAGGCTTTCTATTAATTGGTTTCTGGCATCTTCAGCAGTAAGTCCTGCAACTTTTTCAAGACGGCGTATATGCTCCTCCTGGTGTTTTTCCAACTCTGTACGCTTAAGGTTTACCACTTCAATTTGCCGGTTCAAGGTTTCCTTGATTGCTTCGTTTTCTTTGGATTGCTTTTCGAGATTGGTTTCTTTTTGATTTATACCCTGCTCTTTTTGGATAATACTTTGTTCCTTTTGTTTAATCCTTGTTTCGGTTTCAATAACTTTTTGATTGCGCTGAAGTACGTCCTTTTCGTGCATTGCTTTCAATTGCACAAATTTTTCCTTAGCGTCAAGCTCTTTTTCCTTCCTTAGATTTTCTGCTGTTAACTCAGCTTCTTTTAAAATAAGTTTTGATTGTTTCTCAGCATCTTCAACTTGCTTTTTAGTGTTTTTAGCAAATATTAGTTTGCCCAGCACGGTACCTATTAATAAGGCGACTACACCTATTATGATGTAATATATACTTAGTTCCATTGAAATTTGTTTGTTTTAATCGGTTCACAATCTAATAAATTCTACCTGCGATCTTCTATATTGAATAGTAAAGATAGGTAGCGAAGGTAATGTTTTTTTATAAAGTTGTTGGGGGGCTTGCTGTTATAAACCTCATTATAAAGCTTTGTCCAGCACCTGCTCCATTTTTAACAGCGCATCTGTAAATTCTTTCTCCAATGCAGGATTGCTCTCAGCGCTTGTTTGCGTTGCATACCATATTAAAACCATTGCTATATAATCCTGCATATCCTTGCCGCCAAATTGGGTTTTAAATTCAATTATTTTATCATTTATAATTTTTAGGCTACGTCTTATTGCTTCCTCATCCTTAGAAAGAGACTTTATGCGATAGGTTCTGTCGCCAATTACAATATTTATTGGTATAAGCTCGGCCATGGTTTTATTCGCTCAATAAATTGATGCTTTTATCTATTTCTTTAATGTATTGTGATAACTGTTTTTCAAAATCCTTTTTATCTGTCAATTCCATTTTACCTAATGATGATTTTAATATGTACACTTGCTGCTGTAATTGCATTATTTCTTCTTTTTCCTTTTCGCTGCTCAACTTAATATCCCTGATCAATTTTTCCAGCAATTCCTTTTCTTTTTGTAATATCTGAGTTTGCCTCAACACCTGCTGAAGTTTATTATTTATTCTTTTAATATGTTCTTCTATTACTGACATACTTTTTATTACCTAAACAATTAATTTTATACTGCCTGCACAATTTTATACCTATAGAAGCCTAAAGTATCAATTTTAAATGGAGGTGCAGCGTTTGTACTTACTGCAGACTACCTTACAAATTATTAGTTTTAAAGACTTAAATTTTATTACGCTAAAAATTAGTTTGATCTATTCGAAGTAATGCTGCACTAATCCCTTTATTTTCTAATTTCAGCATTCAACTCCCTTTCATAAGCACCAATTATTTTTTGCATCATCCCATCTATTTCTACATCTGTCATTGTTTTTTCTTCATCCAGAAAAGTAAAACTCACTGCCATTGATTTTTTATCAGCACCTAATTTTTCACTTTCAAATACATCAAATAAATTAACAGCTGTTAACTTATTTATTTTAGCTGCATAGGTTGCTTTTTCCACCTCCTGATATCTGAGTGCTTTATTTACCACCATGGATAAATCCCTTTGAACTGCAGGAAATTTTGAAATTTCAGCGTAACTGATCTTAATGGTTTTATTAATGGCAATTAATTTATCCCAATTAATATCTATATAAAATACCGGCTGTTTTATATCAAAAATCTCCAGTGTCTTTTTATTTACATTACCCACAATTGCAATTACGTCTTGTTTAACTTTTGCAATTACACAGCTATCTAATTTATCGTTGAGATCAACTGAATATTCAGTAATACTTAAGCCCAGTAAAGTCGAGATTTTTTCAAGAATAGCTTTTGAAAAATAAAAATCAGCTTTTTCTCCTTTATTCTTCCAGCCATCCGCATTTTTTTTACCGGTTATGTAAATACTGATATGTTGCTGTTCTTCATATTTGCCAACACCGGAAGTATGGTATGTTTTACCAAATTCAAAAAATTGCAGGTCGTTATTTTTATGATTTAGGTTATAGGCGATACTTTCCAAACCGGTTTCCATCATTTGTGGCCGCATTACATTAAGGTCTGCACTAAGACTATTGATCATTTTTACGGTTGTTTGTAAAACTGTTTCATTGTAATAGGCAGCATTGGTAATACTATTGGTGAATATTTCATTAAAACCAGCACCAATAAGGTATGTAGCCACTTTTTCTTTATAGGAGGCCTCTTCCACAAGTGTTTCTACCGAAGGCGAAATTGTAATTGCTGAAGGTATTTCAACATTATCAAAACCATCAATGCGCATAATTTCTTCCACTAAATCGGCGGGTATACTTATATCAGGTTTACTAAACGGAACGGCAACACGTATATCATCCATCCCTTCTTTTAGTATTTCAAAATCCAATCCACTCAGTATATTTTTAATGGTATCGCCGTGGTAATTTTTACCGCTCAATTTTTTTAAATAATGATACTTAAGGGCTACTTCTGTTTTCTTTTTGGGTTCTGGATAAATATCAACAATATCTGATGCTATTTCACCGCCGGCAATTTCTTTAATTAAGAGGGCAGCTCTTTTCAATACGTTAATAGTATTGCTGATGTCAACTCCTTTTTCAAAACGTGTAGCAGCGTCTGTGCGTAAACCATGGCGAAAAGAAGTTTTACGAATGGAGGTAGGATTAAACCAGGCGCTCTCTAAAAATATAGTTGTTGTTGCTGTGGTAACACCACTTTTGGCACCGCCATAAACACCCGCAATGCACATGCCTTCTGTTTCGTTGCAGATAATCAGGTCTTCGCCCGATAATTTTCTTTCCTTATTATCCAGGGTTAAAAATGGAGTGCCTTCCGGCAAATTTTTTATTATAATTTTCTGTCCGGTAATCATGTCCGCATCAAAAGCGTGCAAAGGCTGTCCGGTTTCATGTAAAATAAAATTTGTTATGTCTACAATATTATTAATGGGGCGCAGACCGATACTCTTTATTTTATGCAGGAGCCAAACCGGACTTTCTGCAATAGTTACCCCCTGAATACTAACGCCGGTATATCTTTCGCATGCCTGCGGGTTTTCAATACTCACTTCAATTTGCAGCCTCTGGTTATCGGGCTTAAAATTATTTTTAAAAGGCGATTTTACATGTGTTTCTTTTTTATTGTGGTGCCATAAGTAGGCACAAACATCTTTTGCAACCCCCAGATGGCTCATAGCATCCATGCGATTTGGTGTAAGGCCAATTTCAAAGGTATAGTCGTGATAAGTGCCAAAATATTCCGAAGCTTTCGTTCCTACCTTTAATGCCTCCGGTAAAATCAATATACCGGCATGGTTATTATTTAAGCCAATTTCATCCTCTGCGCAAATCATTCCAAAACTTTCAAGCCCCCTAATTTTAGCCTTTTTCATGATAACAGGATCGCCGCTAAAAGGATAAATTGTTGTACCGATTGTAGCTACTATTACCTTTTGACCTACGGCAACATTTGGGGCGCCACAAACTATTTGCAAGCTTTCTCCTGTTCCAATATCCACCGTGGTAATGCTTAACTTATCAGCATCCGGATGTTTACTGCAAGTTAAAACCTGGCCTACAACCAGCCCTTCCAGACTGCCTTTTATTTCTTCGTATTTTTCAAGGCTTTCTACTTCAAGGCCAATAGCAGTAAGTATCTTGCTTAATTTTTCGGGTTCTAATTTTTCAGGCAGGTATTCGCTCAGCCAATTGTAACTAATGGTCATTTATAAATGATTATTTTAAGATGTGGCAAATATAGTTATTGCAGTTGAAGCATGCGTTTGCAAGTGGTAAAGCCTTAGCGGGCTTTTGATTTTCGCTTCCCGTTGTTAACTAAGATAAAAAATAATTATAATATTTAACTGACATACCCAACTTATAAAAATTACTGAAAGAGATTGGTATTTGCAATAAAAAAAATAAAATAGGATGGTGTAGAAAATTATAAAAATGACCGAGCCTATGTTAATAAATTATTACCTAATGCGACTGTGTTTGATTGTAGCGTGTTAATAATCTTGTGGATAAACCGTTAATAAGCTATTTTTGCAGGTGGGTAGCCTGTGGATAATCATTATAAAAAAGTTAGTAACATCGTTTTTTCATTAAAAGAAAAAAAATACAATTTACCTTAGCCGCCCTACATAATGATACCGCTATTAAAATAAAATACCGGAATTTTAAAAAGGAAATCGCACTGGGCATCACAAACTATGTAAACTACAATAACAACCATTATCAAAAAGAATAATAGCAATTACAATGGATCTTACCAGCCTCAATAAAGATAGAAAAGCAAGAAAAAAAACAACGCTCGATATGAGCAATATGGTATTTGGAAAAGTGCCGCCGCAGTCGAAAGATTTGGAAGAAGCGGTACTTGGCGCCATTATGCTGGAAAAAAGTGCTTTTGATACGGTAATTGAAATTTTAAAGGCAGAATGTTTTTATGTAGAAGCCAACCAAAGAATTTATAAAGCTATGATTTCGCTGGCACAAAAAAGTTTGCCCATCGATTTGCTTACTGTGGTAGAAGAGTTAAAATTTAAAGAAGAATTAGACCTTGTTGGTGGGCCTTATTATGTGTCTAAATTAACCAATGCCGTTGTGTCTTCTGCAAATATTGAAGCCCACTCGAGAATAGTTTTACAAAAGTTTATTCAGCGGGAACTAATAAGAATAAGCGGAGAAATAATTGGTGATGCCTATGAAGACAGCACCGATGTGTTTGATTTACTGGATGATGCAGAAAGTAAATTGTTTGAAATTACCAATAGTCACCTGCGCAAGAATTTTGATGATATTAATACTGTTTTGGTTAAAACCATCCAGCGCATTGAAGATATGCGTAACCGTGACGAAGACCTTACCGGTGTGCCGAGTGGTTTTCCATCTCTTGATAAATTAACTTATGGCTGGCAACCCACCGATTTGATTGTGCTTGCAGCAAGGCCTTCTGTTGGTAAAACCGCCTTTGCATTAAACCTTGCGCGCACTGCTGCCCTGCATCCTACAAAACCTACGGCAGTAGCATTTTTTAGTTTGGAGATGAGCTCCGGTCAATTGGTACAACGTATTTTAAGTGCCGAAAGCGAAATTTGGTTAGAGAAGATTAACAGGGGTAAATTGGAGGAGCATGAAATGAAGCAACTTTACAAACGCGGTATTGAGCGTTTGAGCAATGCCCCGATTTATATTGACGATACAGCCGCTTTAAATATTTTTGAGCTAAGGGCAAAATGTCGCCGGTTAAAGAATAAGCACAACCTGGGTTTAATTATTATTGATTATTTGCAGCTCATGAGTGGTCATGGAGATACCAAAGGTGGTAATCGCGAACAGGAAATCAGTCGTATTTCGAGAGATCTTAAAGGATTAGCAAAAGAATTACAAGTTCCAATTATTGCATTGAGCCAGTTAAGCCGGGAAGTAGAGAAAAGAAAAGAAGGTGCAAAAATTCCTCAATTAAGTGATTTGCGGGAGTCGGGTGCCATCGAGCAGGATGCTGATATGGTGATGTTTTTATACCGGCCGGAATATTATGATATAACCGCCAATGAAAATGGCGAAAGTAATAAGGGCGAGACGTACGTAAAAATTGCCAAGCATAGAAACGGTAGTCTGGATACCATTAAATTAAGGGCATTATTGCATATTCAAAAGTTTGTAGAAGATCCTGAAGGTGGGGGAGATGATTTTGGAGGTGGTATTCCCGGTGGAAATTTTAAACCGGTTCGTGGCGATGATGATGGTGGCGGAGCAAAATTATACATCCAGAAAGGCAGTAAAATGAACGATAATGCCTTTGATGAGGATGCGCCTTTTTAAATAAATTAAGGCCGGCAAGATTAATGAAAAGAATTTTTTTTATTATGCCGGGAAGAAGGGAAGGCTTTTTTTGCCGTTTAGGCGTTAAGACGTTTTTTTATTGACGGTAAGATGGGAAGGCTTTTTTTTATTGCTGTTTAGGCATTGAAACGTTTTATTGCCGGTAAGAAGGAAAGTCATTTTTTTTGCCGTTTAGGCGTTGAGACGTTTTATTGCCTGTAAGATGGGAAGGCGTTTTTTTATTGCTGTTTAGGCATTGAAACGTTTTATTGCCGGTAAGAAGGAAAGTCATTTTTTTTTGCCGTTTAGGCGTTGAGACGTTTTATTGCCGGTAAGATGGGAAGACGTTTTTTTATTGCCGTTAAGGCGTTGAAATGTTTTATTGCTGGTAAGAAGGAAAGTCATTTTTTTTTGCCGTTTAGGCGTTGAGACGTTTTATTGCCGATTAGCTGTTTAGCCGTTTTTCCTTTTTCCCGGTAAGGGTTTAAATGATTATAATAAATTATTAAAGGTCAGCGATGCGCAACACTTATAACTCATAACTTATAACTCATAACCTTTTTAACTTGCCGTTTAGGCGTTAAGACGTTTTTGAAATGCTGAAGATTTGTAAGTCGCTTTTTGTTGATAACAAATTTAAAACAGGCAGCCATCACGCAAACCACTTATAACTCATAACTTATAACTCATAACTAAATAAATGAGCTTTCCTTTTTTTTATTCGGATGAAATTGAAATTTCTGCAACACAATTTTTCTTAAACGAAGAAACATCTAAACATGTCGTGCAGGTTTTGCGGATGCTTGTTGGCGAACAATTAAATTTAACGGACGGGAAGGGTAATTTATTTACTGCGGCTATTTTGGACAATAATAGAAAAAAATGCAGTCTCAAAATAATAAGTTGTACCAGGCAAGCCGCCACTGCAAAAAGAAATAGTGTTGCAATCTCCTTAGTGAAAAATAATACGCGTTTTGAATGGTTTGTAGAAAAAGCAGTCGAAATCGGCATAAATGAAATTATACCCCTTCTGTGTACCCGAACTGAGAAGCAGTATTTTAAAAGTGACCGAATGAAAAACATCGTGATCAGTGCTATGCTGCAATCTCAACAATGTTGGTTGCCCATTTTACGCGAACCAACTAAATTCACAGATGTACTTTCAAGTACAAGTCAGCAGAAATTTATAGCACATTGCGAAGATGATTTTAAAACACCGCTTCAGGATAAATTAGCTGAAAATTTTACGGAAACCCTTATTCTAATAGGCCCTGAAGGAGATTTTACCAAAGATGAAATTACAGCAGCTTTGCATAATAAATTTTTACCCGTAACATTGGGTAATACGAGGTTAAGAACCGAAACTGCCGGCATAGTTGCGGCAACCTTGCTCTGCATTTAACCGGTAGCTTTATCTAAATTTACGAAGCCTGGTCATCGTTATTTCGTTCTTCATATTTTGGTTCGTTAAATTGAACGATCCTTTTTTTCTGCTGCCTTTTCATAACGGTAATATTTAATACCTCCACCAGAAATGAAAAAGCCATTCCAAAATAAATATAATTTTTCAAGTGCAATTCATCCGCTTTATTTGCATCCCAGCCTTCAATAACCAGGGATAGCCCTATCATAACTAAAAAGGATAGTGCCAGCATTTTAAGGGAGGGGTGTTTGTGAATAAAACCCGAAATAGCCGGGCTGAAAAGAAACATTACAAACATAGCAATTACTACCGCTGCAATCATAATTTCAACATGACTTGCGGTGCCGCCTGCGGTAATAATACTATCAAACGAAAAAACCATATCTACTAAAATAATTTGAACAATGGCTTTTCCCAGGGTAAGTATGGGCTTATTATTATTTTGGTAAGTATCGTCTTCACCTTCTAGTTTTTGGTGTATTTCTCCCACAGTTTTATAAATTAAAAACAAGCCGCCGGCCAGCATTACCAAACTGGCTAAATCAAAATCTTTACTAAAAACCGATAAAACTGATTTGCCTTTTTGCTTAAGCAACCAGCCTAAAACAAGCAGCAATAAACTGCGTACAAATATGCCCGTTAGTATCCAAATTCTACGGGCAGTTTTTTCTTTTTCCTTTGGTAAACGATTAATGATAATGCTTACGAAAATTACATTGTCAATTCCCAGTACAATTTCAAGCAGCACCAATACCAATAAACTAATGATACTTTCGGATGTAAATAAATAATTCATAGTTACTAAATTAAAAATAAATTATCAATACAGTTAAGGTAAAATCTTTTGGTTTATTAGTAAAAGCACAGGGAAAATTAGCACAAAAAATAATTTTTCATCTTAACACCATGGAGAAAGAAATGCCTATAATTCTTTACAAATATTTTTAACAATTGCCGGTCCCTCATACACAAAACCTGTCCAAACCTGCAGCAGAGAAGCGCCCGCGGCTATTTTTTCCTTAGCATCAGCAGCAGTAAAAATTCCTCCGCTTGCAATAATAGGTATTTGCCCATGGGTATTTTTATGCAGGTAACTGATTAAGCCGGTACTTTTTTGATTTAAGGGCTTGCCACTTAAACCACCAGCTCCAATTGTAGTCAATTCTATGTCACTTGTATTTAGCATAGACCTGTCGATAGTGGTATTGGCTGCAACCAATCCATCTAATTTAATTTCTAAGGCCAATGCAATTACGTCATCCACTTGTTCCATACTTAGGTCGGGTGCTATTTTTAATAATATGGGCAAGGGCTTTTTTGAGCTTTTATTTATCCGTTGTAAGTTTTGCAAAATTTTAGCAAGAGATTCCTTTTCTTGTAACTCGCGCAGGCCCGGTGTATTTGGACTGCTAACATTCACAACAAAATAGTCCACATGATCCTGTAAGGCAATAAAACAAATTTCATAGTCCTTCCAGGCGTCTTCATTTGGCGTAACTTTATTTTTACCAATATTACCCCCAATAATTAATTTAGGTTGGTTGGATTTTGCCGTCTTTTTATTCCATTGCTTTAATCTTTCTACCACTACCTGCACCCCATCATTATTAAAGCCCATCCTGTTAATAAGGGCTTTATCTTTTGGTAATCTAAATAGCCTTAATCTATCATTCCCTGCCTGCGGTAAAGGGGTTACAGTACCTATTTCAATAAATCCAAAACCCAATGCTTCCAATTCATTTAGATATTTGGCATTTTTATCGAATCCTGCTCCTAAACCAACGGGATTTTTAAATTCAATATCTAGTACTTTAATTGTACCGGCAGGTTTGGACGCCGGTGTAAATTGTGCTGCAATTAATAACTTTACAAAAGGGATTTTACAAAGTATTTTTAACGAATTCATCGAAAAATAATGCACTTTTTCAGCATCAAACAAAAACAAAAACGAGCGAAGTAGATTATACATATACTGTAAAATTAAGACAGCTATTTGAGTTTTTTGTTTTCGTTCATAAATTATAACTTTGTTATATAAAGTTGCATAAACAACTATTTTTTATTGTAATGGTTTTTATGACAATTTACAGCTTATTAAAAAATTAATTTTATGCAGGAAGCTTATATAGTTGCAGGTTTCAGAACCGCTATTGCCAAAAGCAAAAGGGGCGGCTTCAGATTTACCAGGCCAGATGATTTAGCGATTGATGTAATAAAAGGATTGCTGGCAAGTGTGCCGCAATTGGATGTAAAAAGAGTGGATGATGTAATTGTAGGTAACGCTGTACCTGAGGCGGAGCAAGGCTTACAAGTTGGAAGGATGATCTCTGCGAAAGCCGTGGGTATACATGCCCCGGGTATTACCATTAACAGGTATTGCGCCAGCGGACTGGAAAGTATTGCGATGGCTACTGCGAAAATTAGGAGTGGTATGGCAGAATGTATTATTGCCGGTGGCGTTGAAAGTATGTCCATGGTACCCACAGCTGGTTGGAAAACTTCACCTTCTTTTGCTATTGCATCTGAAGAGCCTGATTTTTATTTAAACATGGGTTTAACGGCTGAAGCTGTTGCAAAAGAACATAATGTTAGCCGCGAAGACCAGGATATGTTTAGTTATAACAGCCATTTAAAAGCGGGTAACGCCATTAAAAGCGGTTTCTTTAAATCGGGTATTTTACCCATTACTGTTAACCAGGTTTTTGTAGATGAAAAAGGTAAAAGACAACAAAAAAGTTATATCGTTGATACCGATGAAGGCGTACGTGCTGATACCTCTCTGGAAGGTTTGGCTAAACTAAAGCCGGCTTTTGCGGCAGGTGGCTGCATAACGGCCGGTAACAGTTCGCAAACAAGTGATGGTGCTGCGTTTGTAATTGTTATGAGCGAAAGAATGATCAATGAACTGGGCTTAAAACCAATTGCCCGTTTAGTAAATTGTGCCAGTGCCGGAGTACATCCCCGCATAATGGGAATGGGACCTGTAGAGGCGGTACCTAAAGTATTAAAGCAAGCAGGAATGAGTTTGGCCGATATCGATTTAATTGAACTTAACGAAGCCTTTGCATCTCAATCTTTGGCAGTTATCAGGGAGTTACAATTAAACCCGGAAATTGTAAATATAAATGGAGGTGCCATTGCACTTGGGCATCCGCTGGGATGTACAGGTTGCAAACTCACCATTCAGCTGGTTAATGATTTAAAAAGGCTGCAGAAAAAATATGGCATTGTTACTGCCTGTGTAGGCGGCGGACAAGGCATTGCCGGCATCATAGAAAATATAGCATAGCATCAAAGCAATTAAGATAAGGTATGAAATGTTATTTTGACGCTAAACAAATAAGGTGTTTGTAGAAATAAGCAGAATCTATTAATAAATTATACGTAGAATCTGCCAATTATTAAAGGAATAAATAAAAATGCTCAAAAGTTTTTATCTCAATGGCCATGAGCATAGCCACTTTAAAATATTTTTTATCTATCTAAAGTTCCTGTAATAAACGGGGACCTTTTTAGTGCCCAAAAATTAATAAATTGTTCTTAATTTTTTGAAAAATAAGGTTTTTTCAGGATTATTTTAAAATTAACAGTCACGTAAAGTAAATAATAACAGATAGATTTTTACAGTTGTATTATTCAACCGTTAAGGAAAAGGAAATCATCCGGCTGTTGATCTTGTCAATATTGCTTGAAAATTTTAAGAGTGGGTTTCTGCTGTGTAAATTGGCTAAACCCCAACTAACTTTAATTTCAGGAGTTAATACAAAATAGGGAAAATAAAAATGAAACCCAAGACCACCCTCAATGCTGTAGTCTAATTTTTTAAGTTTAATGATATCATCCCCATTTTGTTTTCCGGCATTGGCAGCAAGATCGTAATCTAATTTTGCACCAGCAATGGTGTACACTTTAAAATTATCAATTCTGTCGCTGCTGAATTTTATTTGTAGTGGTAAACTTAATGTGATGGAGGAAACTTTTTTTATAGTAATCTTTGATTCCCCCCCCGGTATATCGGGATAAGTAAGGGTATATTGAAATGCCTTTTCACTAAAAGTAAGGTTTAATGGAAAAGTGCGGATATCAAAATGGTTATTAAGGTTGAGGTTTACCATCCAGGCCAGATTAATTCCTGTGCTGTTGATACTCTCTATCGCCATCACACTATCCTGTTGTAAAAAACTTGGATGGTGCGTAAAACTAAAATGAGAATTATTAAAGCCCAGATTTATACCAAAATGATAAAGTTTATTATCATGGTCGGGTAAGTTTAATTCTTCTCTTAACTGCGATAGCCCGATAAACGGGAGTGCAATAAAAACAAGGAGGGTGGAGATTATTTTTCTCCGCAATAGATGCTGCATATTCCTAAGCTCAAAGGTTTACAATAAGTGTTTGTGTATCCCAGGTTATCCAGGATTAGAGTAAAGTTTTTGCCTTCAGGAAATTTTTTTATGGATTGATCTAAATATTGATACGCATTGCGGTTCTTCGAAAATATTTTGCCTACAGTAGGGGCCACTACCTTCATGTAAACATGGTACAACTGGGTTATTCCAACGGCTTTGGGCTGACTAAATTCCAGCACAACCAATTTTCCGCCTGGTTTTAAAACCCGCTTTATTTCACTTAGTCCTTTTTCAAGGTGCTCAAAATTTCTAACACCAAATGCCACAGTAACGGCATCAAACGAGTTATCGGCGAAGCTTATTGTCTCACTATCACCATTTAACAATTCAATCTTATTTTGCAGACCTAATTTTTTTATTTTAGACCGACCAATTTCAAGCATACCGTCACTGATATCAATTCCGGTAATTTTTGCAGCTGGTAAAATTGAAGTACTCATTATGGCAACATCAGCCGTACCGGTGGCAACATCTAATATTGTGGCAGGATTTAACTTTTTTAATTGACGAATTGCCTTTTTACGCCACCAAATATCAACACCGGCACTCAAAAAACGGTTTAAAAAATCGTAACGATAGGCGATATTGTCAAACATGCCTGCAACCTGGTCTTTTTTTGAAAGCCCGGAACCCTGCATGGGAACTACCTTGTCATGTGCAAATTCAGTCATTATGTTACAAAGATATAGGTTTACTATTTTTATGATTGTGGTTATTGCCCTATATTAACTTTTTATATACGTTTTGAAACGGGATTTAGTTCAGCAAAGAAAGCTATACCGGTTTTAGGCAATTTTTTATCAGGGTGTTTTAAAGCGAAAATAATTCTTTCACCATAAAATTATACAACGCTATTATGCCGGAAATTACAAATAGTTATAACATTCTACAGCCTTTCTTCAACTGCTATCGCGCGCTTTTTTTCATTCAAAAATTTATTTACAGGCCTTTAAATCTGTTCTGCAAATTACAACCGTTGCAGAGGTGCTGGTTGTAGTATATTTGCGCCATGCTTATAAAGTCAGCAAAATATATCATCAGTAGTCCGGATTTTGAACAATGTCCGGCACCGGATAAAAAAGAATATGCATTTATCGGGCGTAGTAATGTAGGTAAATCCTCGCTTATTAATATGCTTTGTAATAATGATAAACTTGCCAAAACCTCGGGCACACCGGGAAAAACGCAACTGATCAATCACTTCGAAATAACTTCAGCCTCGGTAATAAATACTAAAAAAGATGGAGAAAATGTAAAGTGGTACCTGGTAGATTTACCCGGTTACGGATTTGCAAAAGTAAGTATGCGAAGCCGCAACAGGTGGGAGCAAATGATTGAAAATTATCTTCGGAAAAGACCAAATTTAGAAATGGTTTTTGTATTGATTGATGCAAGACATGCTCCCCAAAAGCTTGACCTTGATTTTTTAAACCAACTCGATGCCTGGCAAATTCCATTTGCCTTGGTGTTTACAAAAGCGGATAAAGAAACACAATCTGTTGTAGCAAAAAATGTAAAAGCCTTTTTAGACAAACTCAGAAAAACATGGCAATTTTTACCGCAACATTTCGTAAGCAGTGCAAAAAAAACATTGGGTAAAGATAAAATTCTTAAACTAATTGATGAGAAAAATGAGACCAAAGAATAAATAAATTCTTTATTTATAAATTCAGTTTTTACTCACCTTGTTTTTCGGTGCTTATTGTTATCTATCTTTTATACTTCCCGGATAAACCATTTAACTTTTAAATATTAATCATTTAAAACTATTTGCTATGCCTCAAATTTCACTAAAATTTTTTATCTTAACCAGGCGCAGGTGTTGTAATTTTTTACTGCTATCGCTATCATTATTGTCCGCCTTTACCTGCCGGTCGCAAAGCTTTTTAAGGGCTGAAAAACAGGAGATCGTAAATGAAAAAGGAGATAAAATATTATTTAAAGGTATTGGTCTTGGTGGCTGGATGTTGCAGGAAGGATATATGCTTGGTATAAATGAAGGTGGACAGCAACATAAGATTCGGGAGCGAATGGTGGCTTTGGCAGGAGAACAAAAGACTGCTCAATTTTATGCAGACTGGCTTAAAAATTTTATTCAAAAATCTGATATTGATTCTATGCACGCCTGGGGGTTTAACATGGTAAGATTACCCATGCATTACAATTTATTTACCCTGCCTGTAGAAGATGAACCGGTTGCGGGTAAGAATACCTGGTTAAAAAAAGGTTTCCAACTTACGGATAGTTTAATTGCCTGGTGTAAAGCAAATAATATGTATGTGGTATTAGACCTGCATGCTGCACCTGGCGGACAAGGTAACGATTTAAATATTGCTGATGCTGATATCGATAAACCATCTTTATGGACAAGTGAAGCCAACCAGCAAAAAACTGTTGCGCTTTGGAAAGAAATTGCAAGGCGCTACGCAAATGAACCCATCGTTGCAGGATATGATATTTTAAATGAACCCAACTTTGGCTTTACAGATTCGGTAAATGATAAACATGGACTTGCAGAAAAAATTAACGAACCGCTCAAAAAGTTAATGATAGCAATTACACAGGCAATTCGATCAGTTGATAAAAAACATATTATTATTATTGAGGGTAATGGCTGGGGTAATAATTACAATGGCCTATTGCCGGTTTGGGATAATAATATGGTGCTTAGCTTTCATAAATATTGGAACTATAATACCCAACAGGCTATTCAGCATATATTGGATACCCGCACAAAATTTAATATTCCGGTATGGGTTGGTGAAACCGGCGAAAATAGTAATGTATGGTTTACACAAGCTATTAAATTATTTGACGCAAATAATATTGGCTGGACCTGGTGGCCCTTAAAAAAGATGGGTAACAATAATCCCTTGCAAATAAGACGATCTGTCTATTATGATTCAGTTGTAAATTTTTGGAATGGAAAAGGTCCCAAACCCTACGCCGCAACTGCAGAAAAAGCATTGGTAGATTTGGCTAATAATGCAAAGCAAAAAAATAATATTTTTCATAAAGATGTTGTAGACGCCATGATGCGCCAGCCTCATTCGCCGAAAGCAATTCCGTTTTTAAATAATACCATAAAAAATAAGGATGTGCTCTTTGCAGTAAATTATGATCTGGGCCCAAATGGCGTAGCCTATTTTGATAAGGATACCGCAAATTATCGCGTTGAAGGTAAACCGGGTGTTGGTAACCGGGGTTCCGTTTATAGAAATGATGGTGTAGATATTAATATGGATAAGGCTGCTAAAAATAGTTTTTATGTAAGTGATATTGAAGATGGCGAATGGTTGCAATTTACCATCGATATTGTAAAAAAGGGAAGCTACACTTTACTGTTGTCAACTCAATCTCAAAAAGAAGCTGGTATTATTTCAATTGAATGCAATGGTAAAGTGGCGGCAAAAAATATAACCATTGAGTCCGGCAATACCAATTATAAATGGAAAATCACTGCTGTAAAAAACATCGTATTTACTGCCGGTAAACAAACAATTAAAGTATATTTTGTAAAAGGTGGATTTAATTTTAAATCCATACAGTTTGTAGCTGAAAATTAAAGTTGGCGCAGTATAATATAATGACCGTATTTTTTAAGGTACGGTCATTAATAATTTTTAAGGTTTGTTTTAGTTTACTACCTTGTTGGCACAACTGCTGCTGGCAAAGGCTTCCGGCTTTGCTTTAAAAGCAAAACCCATTCCTAAAATGTAGCCCATTGCTTCGCGCAGTGCTTCATTGCTTTTAAACTGAGGGTTGGTATTTATGTCGGCATGCACTTCCATATCAACATCATACAAAGTAAAAAGGTCGCATAATTCGTAAGCAATTTCAATACTTTTAGCAACCTCTACCAACATCCTTTCTTTGATGCTGTACCTGATCAATGTTTTTTCGTTGTGAATGTACATAAAGCCTCCATGACCTTCCCGTAAAAAGACAATTACGGTAGCAAATTCGGTGTCTTTGCCTTTTACCTGACTATCGGTTCCTATGCAAACTTTTAGGTGATTGCCGGCAAGCGTTTCTTTTTTAATAGTATTCTCCACTGCTTCTTTAATGGGTAGCTGAATGGGATCACCATTGAATTTTCTCCATAACATAAAAAGGTGTTTTCTAAAGTTACTTACAAAATGGTATATAAAACGTTCTTTTTGATGGAGGTAACAAAAATATAATTCTTTTTAGTGTTGTTTTTATTGGTTGCTTTTAAATTATTACAATTCTTGTAAAAGCTTATTGATAGGGTGTTGTAGCTTGGTTAAACAAAATTGTTAACTTTAATTCGTAATTTTTTTTTGGAAATTAAAAGTAATATTTATGTAACGATGTTGTCTTGAATTGGTTGGAAGTTGGTAAAATTTTAGCCGGAATATTATAATAAGGAAGGAGTGACAAATAAAAAAAGGGATCAGCTCCTTACACTGACCCCTAACTTACACATGAATCTACCTTACTGTTTTATAATTCGTTCTGTTTGTTTTTGGTTATTATTTATCAATTGTAAAATGTAAATACCCGATATTAATTGCTGGATACCAAGCTCATTAAAACCTTGCTGCCCCTGACCTTTACAAATGATATTTCCATTGATATCACTCAATAGAAATTGATAAGCTGCAGGTGCATTTATTGTTAAACGGTTGTGTATAAAAGTTGATACGCCAAAAGATTGTACAGACAAAGCATTGGCTTTTATTACTATAATATTTGAATACACTATTTGACCAAGCACGGAGGTTACCTTTAACCGGTAAAATCTATCGCAATTGTTAAATGGCGTATATGCATAACTGCTAGTAGTACTATTAACAGTTGTTAAAGGGGCAAAATTATTGGGTGTTGTTGCGGATTCTATGATAATTGAATTAATAGTTGCATCACTGATGATATTCCAACTGAGTTGATTTTTATTATCTTTAATGCTGCCTGTAAGTTTTACTTCATGTATGGGTAATACACCTTGTACACCAGTAATAGCATATGAACCAAGGCTGCCATAATCGGTGGCATTGTTATTCCCAGCACCCTGTACCTGCAGGTAATAATTTCCTGTATTTAATATGGTATCAATTACTACATTCATTTTATCGCTGGGGTCGTAAACTTTTATCAATGTTTTATTGGCATCGTACAACGCAACCTTTACATCTAGATCTGCCCCTGCATTATTTATACCTACACTAAACGGATCAACATTTATATGCAGGTTTGAATTGGCTGCAATAGTAAATTTAAAAATATCCTTATCTGCCGAAGTTGTAATGATTCCTTCTACAGGTGTGGCTGAAAAATTAATGCTTGCCAATGTATTTATTAGGGTATCAGGATAATCGTCGGCCCTATATCCAAAATTATTTTGAGTGGTAATTATAGATAAATTATCCTGAACATCCGAACAGCCATAGGGTGTAGGTCCATTGTTCCAACCGCTCATATTTTTACTGTAACTATTGCCCATTATTGGCGCCCAACCTATTTGTCCCACGCCGCCGCCCGCATTATAGGTCGCCGTTAAATTGCAACTTGCATCATACGATGACTGGTGTGATAAACCAACCGTATGCCCACTTTCGTGTGAGCAACATTCCGCCACCATCTTTGGGCTGTTTGGACCAAGTCTGTCACAAAAAACAAAACAGGGTGCATCATCTCCCCAATTAAAAGAGCCTACATAACTTACACCGCCTACTCCCTGATACCAGGCGCTTGTAGGCGTTATTATCACCCTCATTCTTCCGTCGTAAGGTGCTGCTAAAAATGCATTGAGGTCTGTTGTAATATTTATATTAAAGGGCCGGTAATCTTCCGCAACCCTGTTAAAAACTTCTGTTATCTGGGCATCCGTCATATTTGAAGGGGCGCAGGTAAACGGGTTTCCATTTTGCCATACCGAACTGTTTACTTGTTCTCCGTCAAAGTCTAAATAAATGGTAGCCGCAGCAGCGGGTAAACTACTAAGTGCAGGTAAGGCAAAAGATTTGATTCCCTGCAGGGAGCATAATAATACTAAAAAATAGGTAATGGTTTTTTTCATGTTTATGTAAAGCCTGGTTAATTAATCAGGTTTCGATAATTGGGATATTGGTACCGGTTGGTAACTACAAACTACAAGCGGGTAAAAGCTTTTCCATTACAATTTTTGTAAGCTGGTAATTATCCGGACTTATTTTTTTTAATTGATAGCCATCTGCATAGGCCGCATCAAAAAGATGGGCAGTGAAAACAATATTTTTCTGCGCATCTTTTCTTTTGGTGATAGAAAATAGTATATTATTAAACGCCGGTAATTGAACAATTACAGTTTCAAGCTCCGTATTATATTTGGTGTATTTTTTTTGAACGATACCTGCCAGGGACAGCTTATTATTAAGGTCAACCTTTATACTTTGCCCCTGCCGGGGGATAAAAAAATTACTTAATTGTTGAGTAGTACAGTTTATAGTTGCGGGAAAATTAGTAAACAGGTAAGGCCTGCCAATTCTATTTTGCTGAGCTTCTACTATTACAGAAAGCATTAATAGTATAGCAATAAGGCTAAATCCAGCAAGGTTTTTCATAGTTTCTGATATTGGATAAATACTTGTAAAACCAACAATAGATTGATGGTCTGCATGCATAACGCAATTGATAGAAACTTATTTCATTTAAAATAGTTTATAAAATATTTAACGGGATGTAAGTGAATTTACTAAGTTTATTTCCTCTTTAATATTGGCTGGTACTAAGTAAAACCAACGTGCAGGCGGCTTGTACTGCAATGCCTTTTTGTTTGGCAAGCTCGGACAATTCATTATTTTCTGTACCCGGATTAAAAATTATTCGTTTCGGATTAAGAGAAAGAATATAGTCGTAAAATTCTTTTTGGATGGCGGGATTAATATAAAGTGTTACCGTGTCAATATCATTGAAATGTTTTTTTTCGGTTTCTATAGTTATGCTCCCAATTACACCTTTTTTATTACCCAGTGCTACAACAGGTTGTTGATGATTCAGTAACATTTCTACCGCTAAATAGGCATAACGTTCTTTATTTTCTGATGCACCTATCACTAAAGTTTTTTTCTTTTCCATTTTCATAATTTTTACGATAAAAACCGCTGCTTCAATTGTGGAGAGGGTAGTGGGCAACTTTCGTTTTTACCAAACCATTTGTACCTGTTTTTTGCAATAAAACCATAAACGCCATCTCTTATAAACTTCGGTACTATATTAAAGATATATAAGGTTTTCCAAATGCCGCTTAATTGTTGCGCAACTTTTAATGCCGCTGATGATTTGGTATAAATTATACCATTTTGCAACAAGACAAATGAATTTAATTGCTGAAGCGGCAAATTATTATCTTTTAAAATTTGCTGACCAATATCACTCTGCAAAGAAGCGAAGACAAATATTTCTTTTGGATCATGCTTTATTACAAATTGTATGGCAGTATTACAGAGGTTGCAAACGCCGTCGAATAATATGATGGGTTTCTTTTCCATATTTATTATTTCAAAGTTAAGGTTGTTTAAATTGTATACCTTTCTACCTGTTCAATTTTAATAGGTATGCTATTGAAGCAAACGCTAAAATTTACAATCTTTTGGAAATTTATAAAAGACCGGAAATTTTAAGAAGCTACATTTTATGAAATGATATTTTATCTTTAAAACATTCTTTA
The DNA here is from genome assembly GCA_043732685.1 of Ferruginibacter sp. GTDB lineage: Bacteria > Bacteroidota > Bacteroidia > Chitinophagales > Chitinophagaceae > Ferruginibacter. The sequence goes on from JAYTHI010000292.1 coordinate 32,156, forward strand.
AAAAGATTTGGTTTAAATAAAGTTTAAAAAACACCTTAAAATTTTAATAAATAGCGCTGTTCATTTACAGGATAACACTTTAAAAGTTTTATTCAAATCCTAAACGGGCTAATTTTTTATGATCCGGCAGATCAGGATTTCCTTTAAATACCACCTGGTATGATTAATATAGTAGCTTTTTAAAAAATATCATTGTTATCCATAAGAAACACATCATCTTATACAGGAGTAATACGCTATACTTATTTATTTCGGATCATAAATTATAGAATAATGTGTATATCTGATACTAAAAATTCACCGAACTAAAAAGTCGGTATAGTAACATCTATATCGATCAAAAAAATTAAGACATAAAAAAACCTTGATCGATTTTTAAATCAATTCAAGGTTTTTTATTTATTTAGACTTAAATATATTACACCAGCATCGTAACAGGGTTTTCTAAAAACTTTTTAAGGGTTTGTAAAAAAGCCGCACCTACTGCACCATCAACACTTCTATGGTCGCAGCTTAAGGTTAATTTCATTACGTTAATAACACCAAAACCTTCGCCTTTTTTAACTACTTTTTCTTTAATTGCACCTACCGCTAAAATAGCACTGTCCGGCGGATTGATGATAGCAGTAAATTCTTCCACATCCATCATTCCTAAGTTAGAAATAGTAAAAGTGTTACCGCTAAATTCGGTTGGTTGTAATTTTTTATCTTTTGCTTTGCCGTATAATTCTTTAGCATCTGCAGCAATCTGCGATAATGATTTTTGATCTGCAAATCGAATAACCGGAACAATTAAACCTTCAGGTAAGGCTAAGGCAGAACCGATATGAATATGTTGGTTGTGGCGGATAAAATCTCCCATCCAGCTGCTGTTAACATCCGGGTGAAGGCGCAATGCCATGGCACTCGCTTTAATGATCATATCGTTAAAAGAAATCTTGACCGGACTAACCTCGTTCATGGCAACCCTCGATGTGATGGCGTTGTCCATATTAATTTCCATGGTTAAATAGAAATGTGGAGCTGTAAACTTGCTTTCGCCCAAACGGCGTGCAATTACTTTACGCATTTGTGTTAAAGGCGTATCGGTAAATGACTCCTGACCAATTGCGGTAAAAGCCGGAGCTTTAGCAGCCGGTGCAGGTTTACTTACCAGTGCAGGGGATACTGCTGGCGCAGCAGTTGTAGCAGGCACATAGCCATCAATATCTTTTTTGGTGATGCGGCCGTTATCGCCACTACCATTTACCTTGCTAATATCAATGCCTTTATCTGCCGCTAATTTTTTAGCAAGCGGCGAAGCTTTAACACGCTGGTCGCCTGACACCTCTTTGGATGCTTCAGCAATTGCAGGTGCGCCGGTAGCAGGTTCAGTTGTCGCAGCTGCTAGATTTTCTGCTGCGGCAGGTGCAATTGATCCAGCCTTATTTGCCCCGGATTTTTCGGCTGCAACATATGCGGTAACATCAGTGCCTGGTTTGCCAACAATAGCAATTATCTCATTGATCTGTGCAGCAGATCCTGCAGGTACACCAATGTACAACAAAGTGCCTTCCTCGTAACCAACAACTTCCATCGTGGCTTTATCAGTCTCTACATCTGCCAAAACATCATCGCTTTTTACAAGATCGCCTACTTTTTTGTTCCAGGCAACAATTTTGCCTTCCGTCATGGTGTCGCTTAAAAGGGGCATCCTGATTTCTTTTGCACCATCCGGTAGTGATACTTTTGCCAAAGCAGGTTTTGCTGTTTCGGCAGCAGCTGCAGGTGTAGTATCTTTTACGGGTTGTGCAGTTGCAGCAGTTTCTGCCGGTGCGGTGGTATTACCTGCGGCGGTAAGGGCAGATTGAAAATCTTCACCTTCTTTACCAATAACAGCTAAAATACCATCAACCTGTGCAGGTTTACCTTTTTCAACGCCTATATATAATAAAGTGCCATCATTGTAACTTTCAAGTTCCATGGTTGCTTTATCGGTCTCCACTTCTGCTAAAAGATCGCCTGATTTTACTTTATCTCCTATTTTTTTATGCCACTCAACAATTATTCCTTCTGTCATCGTATCACTCATACGGGGCATGCGAATCACTTCTGCCATAATAAATAATTTCTAATTGTTTTTAAAATTGAAGGTCGAAATTAATGCAAAAAAGGGATATTATACGTTGAAGATTTATTAGTCGAGCTCCAGTTTTAATCTTTCTTTCAATTCCTTCACTAAAGGGTATTCTTCTATCAGTCGCAGGTACAACTGTTTTCTGGTTAACAATACATCGGTAACCGCGATATTGTCGTCTTTTTCAATCACTAAAACCTGGTAGGCCAGCGTTCTGTTGTTAAAATATTCCTGCAAATGGGTTACCAATCCCGACCTTTCAACTTCTATAAATGCCTTGTGTATTTCGCCTTGTGTAATAATTTCAATGGTATTATTATCAATAACTTTTAGGTCGGCGTTTTTAAAATTGGTTACGGCGCTATGATTGGTTTTTGCCCTTAATTTTTCAATATACTTACCCCAGCAAATATAAAGGTCCTCCTCAGTAATTAGTAGCGGTTCGTTATTGGAATCTTTATTTTGCTGCGTTATTTGCTGCCTTATTTTACTTAATGAACCCAAAGAAATTTTTGGTTCTGCCGGCTTTTGTATTGGCGTTGCAGCCGCAGCAGGTTTTACAGCGGGTGACTTTTTTATTTCGGTTGGTGCCGGAGTTTCAATAATTAACCTTGCTTCGTCTTTTACTGCCGGTTTTGCAGATACGGCTTGCGGTTCTGTATTAACAGCATTACCGTCACTTATTGCCGATTGCTTTGCTTTAATGATCGGCAAGGCCCTGAAGGCTACCGTTTTTGCGCCATCAAGCAGTTTTTTTTTATTTACAACACCGTCGTTATTTATAATTTCCAGGGCCTGCTGCAGGTAACTTAGTTTAATAATGGTAAGCTCCACATGCAATCGTTTATTTCGGGCTTGCTTAAAATTTATTTCGGCTTCGTTTAAAATATTTAAAGCACTAATGATGAATGCCGGCGGTACTTTTTGTGCCGTCTGCAAATATTTTTGTTTAAAATCTTCGGCTACTTCAAGCAGCATGGCCACTTTTGCATCCCTGCTTACCAATAAATTCCGTAAAAATTCTGCGAAGCCATTTAATACGGTATCGCCTTCAAATCCTTTCCTATTAATTTCATCATACATTAATAATCCACTGCTAAGGTCTTGCTGAAACAAAAAATCCAGTAGTTTAAAATAATAATCTTCATCTAAAATATTAAGGTGCTCCAGGGTATTGGAATAAGTTACCGCGCCGTTTGTAAAACTTACAATCTTATCCAGGATACTTAGGGAATCCCTCATGCAGCCTTCACTTTTTTGAGCAATTACGTGCAGGGCTGCTTTATCAGCTTTTATATTTTCTTTTTCGCAGATTTCCTGTAAATGTTCAACCGTATCATAATTGGTGATGCGTTTAAAATCAAATATCTGGCAACGGCTTAAAATGGTAGGTAGAATTTTATGTTTTTCTGTAGTTGCCAAAATAAAAATGGCGAAAGGAGGTGGTTCTTCCAATGTTTTTAAAAAAGCATTAAAGGCCGAAGTACTTAACATATGAACTTCATCCACAATATACACTTTGTATTTACCTGCTTGCGGGGCAAAACGAACCTGGTCAACCAGGCTTCTGATATCATCTACCGAGTTATTGCTCGCAGCATCCAATTCATGAATATTCATGGAGGTGCCGGCATCAAAAGAAACGCAACTATTGCAAACATTGCAAGCTTCTCCTTCTGAAGTTTGGTCTAAGCAATTGATGGTTTTGGCTAATATTCTGGCACAGGTTGTTTTACCCACACCGCGGGGACCACAAAATAAAAAAGCATGTGCTAGCTGGTTATTTTTGATAGCGTTTTTTAGGGTGGTAGTAATATGGGATTGCCCCACTACGGTCGAGAAATTTTGTGGCCGGTATTTACGGGCCGATACTACAAACTTATCCATGCTGCAAAGTACGATTAATGCGGTTTTTTAAAAAGAGAAATTATCAGAATAGGGTTTAAACTTTTTATTTTGTAGGGTAATAAATTAAACGCAGCGCAATAGAAACCATTGAACTTTTAATAATGTTAAAATTGAAGGAAGTAGAAATAACCTAAAATCTTTGTCTGTTATCAATTATGTTTAATAAATTATTCATCCGATATATCGCTTAAACCATTCATTAGGAGATTTGATGTTTATCCTTTCTTCGATCAAAACATATTTAATAATTCGAAATATAAAAGACCGTAGCTACTCCTATTATCTGACTTGAAAAAAATACCAGCGCCACAAATGCTATAGAATGACTTTTGAAAATCTAACTATATATTTAAAAATATAGCACTTTAACTTTTAAAAAAGACTTCAACAACTTCAACTCTTATAACTCATAACTAATTTACCCTTTTTAAATTATAAAAAATGCTACAAAACCGGGTGTCGTTTATATTCCTTTGTTCTGTCAAATAAATAACGATAGGTAATAAGGTTTCTGCTGCGAAAAGTTTCTCCTAAACTTTCAGCGATATTAATCATCTTAGGATTAAAATCGCCGATCCATTGCATCTCATAAGCCGTGTAGGAAATGGAAGGCGTTTGAATAACCTTAGATGATTCCACCACCATAAATGCATCTACACCCTTGCCCTGCCATTCGGGAACTACTCCAAACACAATACCGCAAAACTTTTTATTGGCACTGAATTTTTTCAGCCATAAGAATTTTAATTTTTGCAGCAAGCCAAATTTCCCGTCCAAATACTTAAACCATTGGTTGAGGTCGGGCAGGTTAACAAACATGGATATCGGTTCATTTTTATAATAGGCAAACCAAATAATGCGTTCGTCCATAACAGGTTTCATCTGTTTAAACAAAAGCACTACCTGCTCTTTGGCCATCTGTTTTAGCCCACCATGACCAGCCCAGGCTTTATTGTAGACAGTTGTAAAATCTGCGGCATATTTTTCTAACTGGTCTTTTTTTATATGTTGAGCAGTAAAATCAGGATCTTCTTCAAGTTTAGCATGTCTTTCAAACATTTTTGGTGTTAAAGGAGCCTTTGGATGCAGGCCAAAGCATACTTGATGAAAAAATACTTTAAAACCATAGTTCTCAAATAACTGCTGGTAATAAGGCGGGTTATAATTCATACAATAAAGCGGTTCATCAAAACCTTCAGTAACCAATCCCCACCAACGATCACGTTCACCAAAATTTATTGGTCCGTCCATGGCCTCCATACCTTTTTGCATCAGCCAGTGTTTGGCATTGTCCAGTAAAAGATCGCAGGCCTCCTGGTTATTAATACATTCAAAAAAGCCTACGCCTCCCACGGGTACATCATCGCCTTTATTCTTGTATTTTTTATTTACAAAAGCCGCAATACGACCAATAAGCTTTCCCTCTTCATTTGTTAATATCCATCTTTCAACTTCTCCAAACCTGAAAGCCTTATTCTTCTTCAGGTCAAAAACTTCTTCAATATCCTTATCTAAAGGGCGAATCCATTTTGGATCCTCTTTATATTGAATAACTGCTACCTGCAAAAACATACGGGCAGTTGCAGCATCGTTAACTGGAATAAGTTGCATCATAATTATATAAAAAAGCAAATGTAACTAAGCGGTTGCAGACTTCAAAAGAGATAGAAAAAACACTGATTTTTATATACTTTATTTATGATATATTCAGAGAAATTAATGGGTAAAAAATTAGAATAATTGCAAGCTTCGGCTTTTCAGATAGCCTTATTAATTCCTGAATTTAACATCCGCCATAATACCAAAGTGATCAGAATAGGGAACATTTAGCCGATAATATTGATCGATTTTAAATTTTTGGTCAGCAAAAATATAATCAATCCTAAGGGTGGGCGATATAAATCGAAAGGTTCTTCCAATACCCGAACCCTTTTGTAAAAAAGCGTCCTGCATATTTCCTTTAACGGTAAAATAGGTGTAAGAATTGGGAACATCGTTAAAATCTCCACATAACAATGTTGGGTATGGACTTTTCTTTACCATACTATCTACAATATCGGCTTGAAATTTTCGACCCTTGTAGCCCCTTTTAAGTTTCCCGATGATGGTTCTGGAATCTTCGAAACCCTTTTTTTGGCGGTGTTTAATTTCATTCAGACTTAGGTATTCATTTTTCCCAAAATGTACAGATTGAAGGTGAATGGCAAATACCCGAATTATTTTACCGTTAAAATTAATATCTGCATAAATAACCTGTTGGGCAGAATAAGCATCTTCAAAGTTATAAATACTGGTATTTAAAATGGGTTGTTTAGAAAAAATGACCATGCCCATTTCTGAATTTTCGAGAGAAGGATGGGTTGGAACATAGTAATGATAGGGATACCCCATTTTTTCAATTTCAGGAACTGTGGGACGATAAAATGGCGTATCGGCACTTTCAAAAAATTCTTCAAAACAAAGCACATCGGCGCTGCTCTTTTTAATTTCCTCAAACATGAGTGGTCTAAAGCTGGTGCCGCCCTTTGGTACTTTATTTATCTCATCCCAACTGGATACATTCCATTGAAATATCCGAAGGGTATTAGCCAGCTTTGATTGAATAAATGGTTGTTGAAAATGCCAGCTGAATACTACCACCAATTGTTGCCAACTTAATAACAAGGCAATTAGTGAAAGCAAAAACCAGGGTGATTTTGCCAATAGCCATCCCACTAAAAAAAATAGCATTATAAAAAATAGAATGGGAAAAATTAGTCCGGTTATAGCAATATACCAATACTTTCCGGCATTAATATAAGGCAAAATACAGGGTAGCATATATATAATGACAGCGATAATATTTGAAAATATAAAAAATCGCGTAATTTTTTTTGAGTAGCCCAAATTTTTTTGAATTGATAAACGAAATTAATGCCAATAAAGAATGGAATTTATTAAAATTACTATTATTAGGTTTTAAAAGAGGAGGGGGTTAGAAAGCCGGATTTTTAAATCTAAATACATTAATAAATATTACGATATGTTCTAATTAAAATAAAATAGTTTTACATAATAATAATAATGCTGATAATAAGTTAGTTAGGCTACAAAAGCGCTTGCAATAAAATAACCCTTTTTCAATTTTTAAATATAATTTGTAACCCTTACCTTTGCGCCCTGAAAACAGACCTCATTACAATAAAATTTGATTTATGGCCAACACAGGCAAAATAAAATCGATCATTGGTGCCGTTGTGGATGTACAATTTGACAGCGGTAGCAAACTTCCTGAAATATTAAACGCATTAGAGCTTAAACGCGAAAATGGCGATATACTTGTGCTGGAAGTTCAGCAGCATTTGGGAGAAGATAGCGTGCGAACCATTGCAATGGATGGTACGGAAGGCTTAGTGCGTGGTACTGTTGTTACAGATACCGGTATCCCAATTTCTATGCCGGTAGGCGAAGGAATTAAGGGACGTCTTTTTAATGTAACCGGCGATGCTATTGATGGTTTACCACAAGTTAGTAAAGTTGGAGGTCGTGCAATTCATGCAAAGCCACCCTTGTTTGAAGACCTAAGTACTGCCAACGAAATTTTGTATACCGGTATTAAAGTGATCGATTTGATTGAGCCTTATGCAAAAGGTGGTAAAATTGGCTTGTTTGGCGGAGCTGGTGTTGGTAAAACGGTTTTAATTCAGGAGTTGATTAATAATATTGCCAAAGCATATAGTGGTGTTTCTGTATTTGCCGGTGTAGGCGAGCGTACAAGAGAAGGAAACGATTTGATGAGAGAGATGATTGAAGCCGGTATTATGAATTACGGCGACAAGTTTAAACATAGCATGGAAGAAGGCGGATGGGATTTAAGTGCTGTAAACCTGGAAGATCTGAAAGAATCGAAAGCTACATTTGTATTTGGTCAGATGAACGAACCTCCCGGAGCAAGAGCTCGTGTGGCATTAAGCGGTTTAACCATTGCTGAATATTTTAGAGATGGCGAAGGAACAGGACAAGGAAAGGATATTTTGTTTTTCGTAGATAATATATTCCGTTTTACACAAGCAGGTTCTGAAGTATCTGCCTTACTTGGCCGTATGCCAAGTGCGGTAGGTTACCAACCAACATTGGCTACCGAAATGGGCCTGATGCAGGAAAGAATCACCTCTACAAAAAATGGTTCTATTACTTCAGTACAAGCGGTATATGTACCTGCAGATGATTTAACAGATCCAGCTCCGGCTACAACATTTGCGCATTTGGATGCTACTACGGTATTGAGTCGTAAAATTGCTGATTTAGGTATTTATCCTGCAGTAGATCCTTTGGATTCTACTTCAAGAATTTTAACGCCGTTAATTGTTGGTGACGAACATTATAATACAGCCAACAGGGTAAAATTAATTTTACAACGCTACAAAGAATTACAGGATATTATTGCCATACTTGGTTTGGATGAATTAAGTGATGATGATAAACAAACTGTTTCAAGAGCCCGTAAAGTGCAACGTTTCCTCAGCCAGCCTTTCTTTGTGGCTGAACAATTTACCGGTTTAAAAGGCGTATTGGTGCCTATTGAAGATACCATTCGCGGCTTTAATTCTATCATGGATGGTGAAGTGGATGAATATCCGGAAGCGGCATTTAACCTGGTGGGAACATTGGAAGATGCCATTGAAAAAGGTAAAAAGCTAATGGCAGCTGCACAAGCTTAATTTTGTTTTAGCGGTGATTTAAAAATGTCATCGTACTATCCAGACTAATAATTTATCAATAAATAAACCAAGGGCATGACTTTAGAAATTTTAACACCGGAAAAAAAAATATTCAGTGGTGAGGTATTTGGAGTTCAGCTACCAGGTATTACAGGTTTGTTTGAAGTGCTTAATAAACATGCTCCCATGGTAAGTGCTTTAAAAGCAGGTAAATTAAAAATTCTAAAAGAAAAAAATACTGCTGTTGTCTACAATATTCAAAGCGGTTTTGCGGAAGTTTTGAATAACAAAACAACCGTTTTAGTAGAAGGTGCTGAAGAAGTATAAAATAATAATTTATATAAGTAAAAGTAACCCATACATTTTTGTGTGGGTTTTTTTATGTGTATATATCAATGCCGTTAAGTTAAGGGTTGGTGGGTCGCAATCCTGAAGGCTAGCCGTGGCGGGTGTTCCCGGACCACTTGCATTCTGTTAACTTAAAGGGATTGGTATATATTAGTAAAAAAGGATTAATGTGAAAATGGGAGAATAATTATTTTTACAACAAGGGTGATTTTTCAAGTAAATAAATGCTTTCTGCAGCATCAGCTTATATTGCATTGATGATGGTAAGTAATAAAAGGTCACTAAATTCAGCGATAAGTTTTCTTAGAAATTAAAAGATATGGCATTAAAGCCTGTTAATAAAAGATAGAATGCCAGGATGATGAGATTGCATGCAGGCCTGCTTTTTCGCTATTAATTCAATTGCGGATCAATTGGAAAGTGAATCATCATTTCATAATCGCCACCCAAATGCTTAAGACTGTCTTTCCAAATATTTTGGGGCTCCTCATGAAAAATTAATTGTCGGGTAGCCGCTACCGTTAGCCAGCTTTTTTCCTTAAGTTCATTTCCTAATTGCCCATTACTCCAGCCACTGTAACCAATAAAGAGCCGCACCTTATTTAAATCAATCTTTTTTGTTTTAACAAGGGTTGAAAGTTTTTCAAAGTCGCCGCCCCAATATATTCCTTCGGTCACTTCCTGTCCGCCCGGAATTTCATTTGGGTATTGGTGTAAAAAATGTATGGTATCCATCTGTACCGGACCACCATAAAATACGGGAATGGGAAAGCCATCGAAACCAGTCATCAATTCATCCAGTGTTTGTTCATATAGTTTGTTTAAAACAAAGCCAAAACTCCCTTCTTCCTGATGCTCGCATATAAAAATAACCGCGCGCATAAAGTTTGGATCTTTCAAAAATGGATCTGCAATTAACAATATGCCGGAGGCTGGTGTAATCATATTTCTAAAATAAAACATTATTTTGTTGGATAAAAATTTTTCACCTTCTTTTTTCTTATACCAATTGTTCTAAAACCTTCGTTAAATTTACCCTTTACTTAAATTATCCACTTTTAAAGAATAGTACTGAGCTACTTTTGTAAATATGAAAAAAATTTTCCCTGTTATTACCGTGCTAATTTTACTTTCGTTATTGGGTATTATTTTTTTTCAAATTCTTTGGATAAAAGGAGCCCTGGTATCAGAAGAGCAAAAATTCAGGGAACATGTTTATAGTGCCACCTACCAGGCATCAGTAGATTTAATGACAGAAAAGGAAAGTTTTATACCTTTTAGAAAAAGAGAAATTTCTCCTTTCCCATCTGACCGATTTAAAAACGAATACAAGCTCAGTATCATACAACGTTACTCTAAGGATGAAATCAATGCCATTATCCGGAAGTCCTTTAATAATCATGCATTAAAAAATATTCCTTTCGAATTTGCAGTGGTAAATAATAATCCCTTAATCGGAGATGAAGTACAATCTGAAAGTTTCTACAGGTTATGGAGCGACTCAGCTCACAATAATCCATTTGTTATTCCATTAGAATCTCCCGGCATTGGAAATGCGGAAGCATCAAGAAGTAATTATTCCTTAAGTATATCGCAGGAAGAATCATTAATTATTATTGTTCCAAATCTTAAAAATATTGTATGGCAATCTATGACCTGGTTGATATTTGGTGCTATAATTTTTACCATTATTATTGTTTGTGCTTTCTTTTTTACGGTTAGGGCATTAATAAAACAAAAAAAATTAAGTGAGATAAAATCCGATTTTATAAATAATATGACGCATGAATTTAAAACGCCACTGGCAACAATTTCATTGGCTGTTGATGCTTTAAAAAATGAAAAGGTTTTAAATGACCGGGAGAAAATGAATTATTTTACAGGCATTATCAAGGAAGAAAACAAGCGGATGAATAAGCAGGTAGAAACAATACTGCAGGCTGCTTTGCTTGACAGGCAAGAGGTACAGCTTGACCTTAAAAAGCTTCATGCACATGATTTAATCAATAGTGCCTTAAACAACATTAATTTACAGGTAGATGAAAAAAAAGGAAGACTCGACGTTAATTTAGCAGCAACCAAAGATGTACTGATGGCAGATGATGTACACTTTACAAATTTAATTAGTAATCTGTTAGATAATGCTGTAAAATATTCAAAGGATAATTTGCTGATAAAAATTAGTACACAAAGCGCAGGAAATATTTTAAAAATAAAAATAGAAGATAATGGCATTGGTATGAGCAAGGAAACCATCAGCCGTATTTTTGAAAAATTCTATCGCGCACATACAGGTAATCTTCACAACGTAAAAGGTTTTGGACTTGGATTAAGTTATGTAAAAACAATGGTAGATGCTCACCATGGAACTATAAAAGCAGAAAGTATTCCGGGTAAAGGCACTAGTTTTTTATTAAGTTTTCCTTTAAGTAAAACATAAATCCGCCGGGCATTGTATAATCTATCTAATTTTACCTTGCCTGGCAAGGTGTTATTCTAAACAAAAAATAAATATTTCTATCTTTTTATCATTTTTACCATAAAAATGTTTAATTTTTTACCTTCTTTTAAATTATGAAAGTAGACGTTAAAATAACCGCCCAAAATCAAATGCACCCAACATTGAAATTGTTTTAAATTCCATTTTGGATTTATTAATGGTATAATTTCCCACCCGATTCTGTATATTTTATGTAATTATTTTTATTATCATCCCTAAACATTATGCACAAATATTTGATTATTTAAAGGATTTGTATTAAATTATATATTAGTATAATATTATATATGTAATAAAGAATATGCGTCTTTATTTAGAAATCTCTTTGGCAAACAGCTAGTATCCAATTTAATTTTTAATCAGTTATTAGCAATTATTTTCTATAATTTTCTATTAATAAAAAAGTAATTCACATGTTATACAAAGTTATCAACAGTGTTAATTAGAATATAGGTATAAAAACCATTAATAGCTATACTGGCATTAGCTTGTAGACTGTGCATAAAAAACTTTGCTATAATATTAGTAGGGAAGTGGGAAAAAGTGTTATTTTGTGTTAATAATAAATAATTATTTATAATTTAGCTGTTAATGACAGGATTTTTAGGAGAATATGAAGTAACAATTGATGCCAAAGGAAGATTTTTGGTTCCTGCCGCCTTAAAGAAGCAGCTGGCAGATGCTGGTGCCCATCAATTTGTTATTAACAGAGGTTTAGATTCTTGTTTAAGTTTATACCCAATGGAAAGTTGGGACCCCTTGTACGATAAAATTAGTAAGCTGAATGATTTTGATAGTAAGGCAAGTGCTTTTAAACGCAGGTTTTTAAATGGAGCTTCTAAAGTAGAATTAGACAGTGCGGGAAGGTTGTTATTGCCAAAAAACCTGATGGAATATGCAAAGTTGGAAAAGGATGCGGTGTTGGTGTTTGTAGGTGATAAAATTGAAATTTGGGATACCACAAAATATAAAGAGTTCTTTGAATCTTTTTCGCAGGAAGAATTTAAGCTGATGGCAAATGAAGTGATGGGTGCAAAAACGGCAGGCTAAAATTTATTGTATGGAAAATGTAGAAGTGTTAAATGAAGACGATCAATTAAATGAGGACGAAACGGTTTACCATGTCCCTGTTTTATTGAAAGAAGCTATTGAGGGATTAGCCATTAAAAAGGATGGGATATATGTTGATTGTACTTTTGGTGGTGGTGGACACAGTAGGGCTATCCTTGAAAAATTAAGCGAAAAAGGAAAATTATTTGTTTTTGATCAGGATGATGAAGCTAAAAAAAACGTTCCCGCTAATGATGACAGAATAGTTTTTATACCGCAGAATTTCAGGCACCTGCAGCGTTTTTTACGGTTGTATAAAATTAGTAAGGTAGATGGTATATTGGCTGATTTGGGCGTATCAAGTCACCAGTTTGATGAAGCAGCAAGAGGATTTTCTATAAGGTTTGATGCAGCATTGGACATGCGGATGGACCAGCGCCAATCCACCACAGCAGCAGATATACTTAAAAATTTTACGGAACTGCAGTTGCACAAAATGCTGGAACAATATGGGGAAGTTACCAATGCAAAAACTTTGGCAAAATTAATTGTTCAGCAAAGAACCTTGACCTCTTTAAAAACAATTAATGAATTTAAACTTGCCGTTCAGTCCGTAGTAAAAGGTAACCCTCAAAAGTATTTTGCGCAGGTTTTTCAGGCCTTAAGAATTGAGGTAAATGATGAATTGGGGGCATTAAAAGAATTGTTGCAACAAACGCCTGCCTTATTAAAAACCGGTGGCAGGGTGGTTATAATAACCTTTCATTCCTTAGAGGACAGGTTAGCAAAAATTTATTTTAAAGACGGAAGTTTTTCAGCTGCAATAATTGATGATATATATGGAGGCAGGGCTGAAAATCCTTTTAAAATCATCACAAAAAAACCAATATTGCCAGGTTTGAATGAGCTAAAACAAAACAAAAGAGCCCGAAGTGCCAAGCTTAGAATAGCAGAAAAAAAGTAGGTAGAAATAAATAGGGTGTTCAGCAATTAATTAAGCATTTAAAAATATACACTACTTGAAATTATTAACAAGTATTAAAATTTACAATTAATCTTTTTTGATAAAATACCATCATTCTTGGAAGAAAATAAAAAAATATCAAACCAAATAAATGCAAAAAAACTGGATTGGAAAAAGTTTTTTAGTCATGAATGGGTGGTAAAAAATATACCCTTCTTTTTGTTTCTGGCCATGTTAGCGGTGCTTTATATTTATAATGGACACTACGCAGATAAAATAACAAGAAAAATAGGAACCACCGAAAAACATATTAAGGAACTGGAGTACGAATACAAAACAATAAAAAGCGAAGTGATATTTAGAAGCAAGGCAAGTGAACTGGTAAAAGCCGTAGAGCCGCTTGGGTTAAAAGAATTAACCGTTGCGCCTGTATTATTAGATAGTGTAGTTGCTAAAACGCCTTAAAACGTAGTAGCATCTTTTAAAGTAAGCAACGCTCGTTGCTGATAATAAAGAGGGTAGATGATATTTAAATTGACCGCAAAAGCATTAATAAAAAAATATAAATATAACGCTTGCATAATTCATCTTTTTCGGTTTAAGTAAGAAAATGATTATTGGGTGTTGACAAATTTTGGATGTAAAAAAAGACATATTGTGGAGAGTATACCTCAGTTTTATTGTAATGATATTACTGGGTTTTGTTGTGCTTGGGAGGGCTTTCTATATACAAAGAGTTGAAGGTAAATTTTGGAGCAGAATGGGCGATAGCCTTCATTTAAAGTATATGCCGCTTGATGCGGAGCGAGGTACTATCTATAGCGAAGATGGTAATATGTTGAGTACGTCCATTCCAATATTTGATGTATACGTTGATTTTGGGGCAGATGGTTTAAGAGAAAAAAAAGGTAAACGTTTTAAAGATAATATCGATTCATTAAGCTTTTATTTATCAAATCTTTTTAAGGATAAATCAAGCGGTGATTATAAAAGGGAATTGCAACTGGCCTATAAAAATGAAGACAGGTATTTTACCTTAAAGAAAAAAATATCCTTCATAGAGTATGCTGCATTAAGGGAATTTCCGTTGGTAAGGCAAGGCCGGAATAAAAGCGGGTTTATTATTGACCCCAGGGATAAACGCATCAATCCATATGTTTTACTGGCCAATAGAACAATTGGTTTATCCAGAGATAATGCAACTAAAAATGTTGGCATCGAACAAAGTTATGATACGGTTTTAAGGGGCACAAGCGGACAACGATTAATGAGATACATAGCAGGAGCATATATGCCTGTTGAAGGTGCCGAACTGGAGCCTGAAAATGGAAAAGATATTATTACTACCCTGGATACTTACATGCAGGATGTTGCAGAAAATGCTTTAATGAAAATGCTGATCGGTAATAACTCTATCCATGGAACCGCAATTGTTATGGAAACAGCCACCGGTAAAATTAAAGCCATTGCAAACCTTGGCAAGCAAACAGATGGTACCTATGCCGAAGACCTGAATTATGGGATAGGTAAAGCCACCGAGCCGGGATCAATTTTTAAACTGGCTACCTTATTGAGTTTGCTCGAAGATAAATACATTACTAACAATAGCATAGTAGATTGCGAAGGCGGCGTAAAACAGTTTTACGGACTAAAAATACATGACACCCATCCCAACCATTTATTAACTGTTAAGGATGCTTTTGCAGCAAGTAGTAATGTAGCCTTTGCAAAATTAGCAGATCAGTATTATCATACACAACCTTCTAAATTTATTGAACATTTACACTATTTGCGTTTAGATACTTTAACCGGTATCGACATAACTGCAGCATCCGGAAAGCCATTAATAAAAAAACCTTCAAACCGTAGCTGGGCCAATACTACCATTCCATTTATGGCGCATGGATATGAAGAGCTGGTAACCCCTTTAAATATGCTGATGCTGTACAATGCAGTAGCTAATAACGGTAAAATGATGAAGCCTTATCTTGTTAATGCCATTAAAGAATATGGTGAGAATATTAAGACAATTAACCCACAGGTATTGGTACAAAAAATATGTAGTGACGAAACGCTGGCTCAATTAAAAGAGTGCCTGCAGGCTGTGGTGGACAGCGTTCATGGAACCGGACATAAATTATTTGACAGCTCTTATGCCATTGCCGGTAAAACGGGCACTGCAGTTACAGCCTTAAATAATAAGGGTTACAATAAGGGTAATAAAATTTATCAGGCTTCCTTTATCGGATACTTTCCTGCAGCACAACCAAAGTATACCATGGCAGTAGTTATTCAAAATAGTAATGAATCTAAATTGGTTTATGGTGCAGATGTTTCCGGGTCGGTATTTAAAGAAATAAGTGATCGTATCTATGGTCGTTTCCTAAGCACTAAAAAATATGTTGCCCTCCCGGCTGATACTATGCAATACAATTATTACGGGATGAAAAATGATTTAAGCGCCATCTTCAGCATCCTCAAATTACCCTATCAGGATCATGCAGCAGGCGGCTATTGGAGAACGACAAACATAAAAAATAACCAGGCTATTTTAGAAATGCCTGATAATAATATCAATACTACTTCATCAATAATACCTGCTGTAATTGGTATGGGTTTAAAAGATGCGGTTTACCTGATGGAGAATAAAGGTTTAAAAGTTATGGCAACGGGCAGGGGTAAAGTGTTAAGCCAATCTTTACCTGCAGGCACTATTTTTAAAAAAGGTCAAACAATCGCAATATTTTTAAATTGAAGCTGAAAGATATACTATATAAAGTAAGCATTCGCTCTGTACAGGGAGATACCGGTTTGTCGGTTACAGACCTGCAGATAGATTCCCGCAAAGTAAGTGTGGGTAGTTGTTTTATAGCCATTAAAGGTCATGAAGCAGATGGCCATCTTTTTATTGAAAATGCAATAGCCAATGGTGCAGCAGCGATTGTTTGTGAAAACATTCCATTAAATATAAAGGAACAGATCACCTATATCAGCGTAGAAAATAGTTCGGTAGCAGCAGCTTTTATAAGCCATAATTTTTATGGCGAACCATCGTCAAAAATAAAACTGGTTGGTGTAACCGGTACAAACGGAAAAACTACGATTGTAACTTTATTGTGGAAATTATTTTCGGCGTTTGGTTATAAATGCGGTTTAATTAGTACGGTTCAAAATCAAATTGATGATGAAATTGTAACTGCCACACATACTACGCCTGATGCAATACATGTAAATGAATTGCTTAAAAGGATGGTGGATGCAGGTTGTACCTATGTTTTTATGGAATGTAGCAGTCATGCTATTCACCAGCATAGAATTACCGGTTTACAATTTACCGGTGCATTGTTTAGCAATATCACGCACGATCATTTGGATTATCATAAATCTTTTGATGAATATATCAGGGTGAAAAAATCATGGTTCGATCAATTACCTGCTACCGCATTTGCCATCAGTAATGCAGACGACAAAAGAGGAACCGTAATGCTGCAAAATACAAATGCAAAAAAATATTATTACAGTCTTAAAACAATGGCTGATTTTAAGGGAAAGATATTGGATAATAGTTTGGTGGGTTTGCACATGATGATAAATGAAACGGAAGTTTATTTTAAATTGATCGGCGAATTTAATGCCTATAATTTACTGGCCGTTTATGGAGCGGCTGTTTGCCTGGGAGAAGATAAGCGTAAAGTATTGCAAACGCTGAGTAACCTTGATGGCGCCGAAGGAAGATTTGATTATATGGTTAGTATTAAGGAACGTATCATTGGCATTATTGATTACGCGCATACGCCGGATGCCTTATTAAATGTGTTGGCAACTATAAAAAAATTAAGGCAGGGAAACGAAAAAATAATTACTGTTATAGGATGCGGCGGAAATAGAGATGCCGGCAAAAGACCGCTGATGGCTGCTGCAGCTTGTGAGTACAGTGACAAGGTGATTTTTACTTCCGACAACCCTCGTAATGAAGATCCGTTGCAAATATTAAAAGAAATGGAAGCCGGTGTAAATGTAGTGGCAAGAAAAAAATACATTACCATAGCAGATAGAAGGGAGGCAATTAAAACCGCAGTTAGCCTTGCAAACAAAGAAGACATCATTTTAGTGGCCGGAAAGGGACATGAAAAGTATCAGGAAATAAAGGGTATAAGGCATGATTTTGATGATAAAAAAATATTACATGAAATATTTGAATTGTTAGAAAAGTAGATTAAACCAAGACCCGGATTTTAATTAAAATTGAATCAGGTCTGCCATAATAATTAATTAAATAAGCTCAATGGCACATCCGCCTTTAAGCTCATAAACAAAAAAATGCTCTATTATTTATTTCGTTGGTTAACAAAAGAAGGAATCAAATTTCCGGGTAGCGGCTTGTTTGAATTTATAACATTCCGGCTATTGGTAGCAATGATTTTAAGTCTTGTTATAACGACTGTTTACGGCAAAAAATTAATTAATTTTTTGCAACAAAGGCAGTTGGGCGAAAGCGTGCGGGACCTTGGTTTGGCCGGAGAGCAACAAAAGAAAGGTACACCTACCATGGGCGGCATCATTATAATTCTCGCAATTTTAATACCTACGCTTTTACTGGCAAACCTTGATAAAGTATACGTAAGGTTAATGATACTTTGTACATTATGGTTAGGTGCAATCGGCTTTATTGATGATTATTTAAAAA
Source organism: Ferruginibacter sp. (assembly GCA_043732685.1). Classification (GTDB taxonomy): domain Bacteria; phylum Bacteroidota; class Bacteroidia; order Chitinophagales; family Chitinophagaceae; genus Ferruginibacter. Next base: position 50,429 of record JAYTHI010000292.1, read on the forward strand.
TCAGATCAAAGCGATTAGCGCAGGCCAAAGGGGCTGATTATAAAAAAACTAACAGCGATGGATTGGCAGGCAGGTTTAAAATTTTTGGACAGGTAATGTTGGGTATTATTGTAGGCGCTACGCTATACTTTAATTCAAGTGTAGTTGTTCAAAGGGAGGTATATAACCCTGATATCAGATTTGTAAAAGATTCGCTGCTTGTTTCCGGCCAGCGCTTAATGAGCGACTCCTTTAACATCGTAAAAATTGATGGTAAACAGCATTTGTTTGTTAGGGTAAAATCACCCATAACCACCATACCATTTGTAAAAACACATGAGTTTAATTATGCCAAATTATTACCATCCAGCTGGCAACCTTATACTTATGTGCTGTATATAATTATAGTAATTTTTATGGTAACGGCAGTAAGTAATGGTGCAAATATTACGGATGGATTGGATGGACTTGCTACCGGCGTAAGTGCTGTAATTGGTATAGGACTTGGCATATTTGCTTATGTAAGCGGTAATATAAGGTTGGCCGAATACCTTAATATTATGTACATACCTAACCTTGGCGAACTTTCTATTTTTATTGCTGCATTTGTTGGTGCCTGTATTGGTTTTTTATGGTATAATTCTTACCCTGCGCAGGTTTTTATGGGCGATACCGGTAGTCTTGCCCTGGGTGGTATTATTGCTGCATTGGCAATTATTGTTCGTAAGGAATTATTGATTCCTTTCTTCTGCTTTATTTTTTTAGTAGAAAATTTAAGTGTTGTTATCCAGGTGGGATGGTTTAAATATACCAAACGAAAATATGGGGAAGGGCGAAGGATATTTTTAATGAGTCCCTTGCACCATCATTATCAAAAATTGGGATATCATGAAAGTAAAATAGCAGTGCGCTTTTGGATCGTCACTATTTTAAGTGTGGTTGTGGCTATTGGTACTTTAAAAATGCGTTAAAATAAATAGAATGCTCTTGAAATAATTTTTTTAAGTTTTATATCAATAACGCAACGCTTTATCTGTTGTGAATTTGATGCTGATGAAAAACCATTTCTTAATGAGGAATCGCTAAGGAAAAATAGTTGACCTGTTAAATTCGATGCTGTTGAAAAACCTATTTTATATTAAAAAAACAGTTTAAAAACTAGTACGTAGTATACATTAATGGACGAAACAAAAAACATACAACAAAATAGCAAGCAGCGCAATAATAAGAAAAAATTGGGCAGACTTGTTATACTGGGCGCAGGCGAAAGTGGCGTTGGTGCTGCCTTGCTGGCAAAGCAACAGGGCTATGTGGTTTTTGTGAGTGATGGAAGTATCATTAAAGAAAATTTTAAGGCTGTCTTAATTGCCAATGATATTGAGTTTGAAGAAGCTCAACATGCTGAGGAAAAAATTTTAAACGCAGCTGAAATAATTAAGAGTCCGGGCATACCAGAGTCAAACGAACTGATAAAAAAAATACGTTTAAATAATATACCGGTAATCAGTGAAATTGAATTTGCCTACCGTTATAAAGGACGTAGTAAAATAATTGCCATAACAGGCAGTAATGGAAAAACTACTACAACTTCTTTGTGCTATTACATGTGCAGCCTTGGTGGCGCCGATTGTGCAATGGTAGGAAATATTGGTATTTCCTTTGCAAGGCAAGTGGCCGAAGATCCAAAGGCATTATATATTGTTGAGGTTAGTTCTTTTCAGTTGGATGATATTAAAACATTCAGACCGGATGTAGCCATACTTACTAATATAACAGCAGATCATCTGGACCGGTATAATTATGAAGTTCAAAATTATATTGACAGCAAGTTTCGCATCACCCTAAACCAGCAGGCAAAAGATATATTTATTTATTGTCTGGATGATGAAACAACCATAAATAATATTAACAAGTATAACATTCAATCAACTTTATACCCCATTACCATGAGTACAGAATTGCCACAGGGCGCATACCTGACCAACGAACAAATGCACCTGAAATGGAAAGGCGAAGAAATGCAGATGAGCATTAACGACTTTAAACTAAAGGGAAAACACAATCAATATAATAGTATGGCGGCAAGTCTTGCCTCAACAGCAGTGGATATACGAAAGGATAAGATAAGAGAAGCACTGCAAACTTTTGAAAGTCTTGAGCATAGAATGGAGCCGGTTGCAACGGTAAGAGGTGTTGAATTTATCAATGATAGTAAGGCTACAAATGTAAATAGTACCTGGTATGCACTGGAAAGTATTGATGAAAAACCAATCATTTTAATTTTAGGCGGGGTAGATAAAGGAAACGATTACAGCTCTATGAAAGAATTGGTAAACGATAAGGTAAAAGCCATTATTTGCCTGGGAATTAACAACCATACTTTACATGAGGCATTTGAAGGTATAGTGGAAAGTATCATTGATACAGAAACAGCAGTTGCTGCAGTACAGGCTGCATTTAAATTGGCAGTTAAAGGCGATATAGTTTTACTTAGCCCTGCCTGTGCAAGTTTTGATCTCTTTAAAAATTATGAAGATCGCGGTAATCAATTTAAGCAGGCTGTAAAAAATTTATAAAATTAAACGGAGGTTGATAAAAATAATACGATCAGCAATTATTAAAATTTTATCGCACAATAAAAATTAGGTTTTTAAACAAATAAAATCGGTGCTGATAACAGCACCACCTTATGCCGGAAAACATAAATATAAAAGAATTTTTTACACCCAATATTGGTAATATGGGCGGCAATCTGGTTAATAAAACCAAGGGTGATCGCGTTATATGGTCAATCGTAATTATACTAACCCTGGTGAGCCTTTTAGTGGTATATAGCAGCACTGGTTCATTAGCATATAAATACAGTAAGAGCACAGAAAGTTTTCTATTTAAACAATTTGCTTTTATAATGCTGGGCGTTATCATCATCTATTTTGCGCATAGGGTAAACTATACCATTTATTCCAGAATAGCACTTATCTTATTTATGATAGCCATTCCATTACTTATTTATACCTACTTTTTTGGTGCTAAAATAAATGAAGGCAGTCGTTGGATAAAGCTTCCTGTTATTAATATGACCTTTCAAACATCCGATCTTGCAAAGCTTGCCCTTTTTATGTACATGAGCAGGCAATTGAGTCGAAAGCAACATGTTATCAAAGATTTTAAAAAGGGATTTTTACCCATTATTATTCCGGTAGCAATTATTTGTATGTTGATAGCTCCGGCTAATTTATCAACCGCAATACTGGTGGCATTTACCAGTTTATTATTGATGTTTATCGGCAGGGTAAACACTAAACATATATTATTAACCATTTCAATCGCCATGGTTCCAGCCTTAATATTGATTGGTATTGCGGTAAAATATTATGATAAAACAGAACATAAAACCAAGGATTTACCGGCGGTATTTTCAGTGGGTAGGGTTCCAACCTGGATAGGAAGAATTCAAACTTTTGTATACAGTAATAAAGAGGATGATAATGAAAAACTATACCAGATAAATCAGGCTAAAATTGCCATTGCAAGTGGTGGCTGGTTTGGTGTAGGACCGGGAAACAGCAGTGCCCGAAATTTTTTACCGCACTCTTACAGTGATTTTATTTTTGCAATTATTTTAGAAGAATACGGATTATTTGGGGGGGCATTTATAGTATTTATTTACCTCTTATTTCTTTACCGGTGTATAAGGTTATACCGAAAATGCCCTTTCGCTTTTGGTGCCTTTTTAGCGTTGGCATTAAGTTTTACCCTGGTAATACAAGCCATTGCAAATATGGGTGTAAACGTAAATGTTTTTCCAAATACAGGCGTTACACTTCCGTTGGTAAGTATGGGTGGAAGTAGTTTTCTTTTTACCTGTTTATCTATTGGCATCATTTTAAGTGTAGCAAGAAACGTAGAGCAGCTGGAAGGGAAAACGGTAATGGCACCTATGGTAGATAGTGCCAAAGACGAAGATTGAGTTTACTTAAAGAGCTAATCTTTAACTGTAAATTTTAAGGTTAAAAATAAGTGCTAAAAATACTGTAGAAAATAAATTTAAATATATAAGATAGATTTTAATTGAGTACAACAACAAACATATCATCGCCGGCAAGTAACCCTGTATCAGGGACTGTACCCTTGCGGATAATAATTGCAGGCGGCGGTACGGGCGGCCATATTTTTCCTGCTATTGCTATTGCGAATGCTGTTAAAAAATTGGCTCCTCAAACAGAAATTTTATTTGTTGGCGCTATTGGTAAAATGGAGATGGAAAAAGTTCCGTTGGCAGGTTTTAAAATTGAAGGCCTGGACATTGTAGGCTTTAACAGAAGTTCTTTTTTTAAAAATATGCTGCTTCCATTTAAGCTGATTAAAAGTTTTTTGCAGGTTCGTAGTTTATTCAAAAGCTTTAAACCAGATGCAGTAATTGGCGTTGGAGGTTATTCGAGTTATCCGGTCTTACGGTTTGCGCAGACTTTAAAAATTAAAACTTTTGTTCACGAAAGCAATTCGTTTGCAGGTAAAAGCAATATTTTATTGGGTAAAAAAGCTACACAGGTTTATGTAGCTTCTGATGGTATGGAGAAATTTTTCCCAGGTAAAAAGATTCTGCAAACCGGTAACCCAATCAGGCAAACAATATCAGACAATACCATTAGCAGGGCCGAAGCTATCAGGTACTTTAATCTTGATCCGGATAAAAAAACCATTTTATCTATTGGTGGAAGTTTAGGTGCTAAAAATATTAATGAAGCATTGGCCGCAAACTTATCAGCCTTTGAAAAAAATGAGCTTCAATTAATTTGGCAAACAGGTAAGCCATTTGCAACAATTGCTAAAGCTTTAGCTGTAGATAAATTAAATATTTGGGTAAATGATTTTATTATTGAAATGCAATATGCTTATGCCGCCGCTGATGTTGTAATTAGCAGGAGCGGTGCAATGACCATCGCAGAATTGTGTGTAGAAAAAAAGGCGGCCTTGTTGGTTCCTTATCCATTTGCTGCAGAAGATCATCAAACTGAAAATGCTAAAAATCTGGTTAATAAAAATGCTGCAATGATGATAAAGGATAGTGAGGCCATGGAAAATTTAGTGCCTAAAATAATTGCCCTCTCAAAAGATATAGACAGGCAAAAAATTTTTAAATATAATATTGGTTTATTGGCGGTGGGCAATGCTGATGAAGTAATAGCTAATAATATATTAAGCAGTATCGGATTAAAGTAATTTTTGGTTAAAAAATTATAGCTAAAATAATAGGGTTAATTAAATATATTTTGAAACAATAGCAATGGATAACTATAGCAATATATTAAGATCACTGGGGCTTACGCCTGATGAAAATGTAAATACGGAAGGAAGCATTTACTTCCTTGGTATTGGCGGTATCGGTATGAGCGCTATTGCAAGATATTTTAATGCTATAGGAATAAAAGTTAGTGGGTATGATAAAACATTAACGCCTTTAACTGCACAATTATTATCCGAAGGGATAACAATACATTTTGAAGACGATATTAATTTGCTTGATAAAGCAGCTCAGTTAGTGGTATATACACCGGCAATACCAAAAGACCATACGGAGTTAAATTTTTACCTGACGCAGCAGTATAAAGTAGTAAAAAGAAGCGATGTTTTACAAGCCATAACAAAAAGTTCTTTTAATATTTGTATTGCAGGTACCCATGGAAAAACTACCATAAGCTCAATGGTAGCAAACATATTAACAAATGCCCACTTTGGATGCAACGCATTTCTTGGCGGCATTGCGGTAAATTATGATACTAATTTTTGGGCAAGCGATAACAATGTAAGCGTAGTAGAGGCGGATGAGTACGACAGAAGTTTTTTAAAGCTGAGCCCGGATATTGCAGTCATCAGTAGTATGGATGCCGACCATCTTGATATTTATGGTACAGCCGAAAATATGGAAAAAGCTTTTATTGATTTTTCGGAAAACATAAAACCTGGTGGCGTATTGATAAGTAAGCTAGGCTTAAAAAGAAATGATGAATTAAAAGGCGACCATCATTTTACCTACCATCTAACCGATGAAAGGGCGACGGTTTTTACACAAAATTTGTCCATTTTAAATGGTGGTTACCAATTTGATGTTGTTACAAAAAATTGGGTATTACCGAAGGTTATTTTAAATATGGGTGGCATGCACAATATTGAAAATGTATTGGCTGCAATTATGACCGCACATTATTTAAAAATTAGTGACGATAAAATAAGGGAAGCTGTTGCAGTATATAGGGGTGTTAAAAGACGCTTTGAATATATTGTAAAAACAGACAAGGTGGTTTATATAGACGATTATGCACATCATCCTGAAGAACTAAGGGCATTGATAACAGGCGCAAAAAAGTTGTTCCCTAATAAAAAATGCATTGTTATTTTTCAACCACACTTATTTAGCCGTACAAAAGATTTGGCTGATGGATTTGCGGAGGTATTGGATCTTGCAGATGAAATTATTTTATTGCCGGTATACCCTGCAAGAGAGTTACCGGTTGAAGGGGTAAATAGTGAGATGATTCTAATGAGGATGCGGAGTGAGGATAAAATGGTCATTAGCAAGGATAATATTTTAAAGCATTTGCAACAAGAAAAAGATGCCCATGTAGAGGAAGGTTTTGAGGGTACACTTATTATTACAGCGGGTGCAGGAGATATTGATACCCTTGTTAATCCGATAAAATTATTATTAAGTGCAAGGGGCAATAAGTCTTGATTTTTATAAAAGATATTTCAATTAAAGCAGCATTTGGTTATAACAGCTTTTATCAAATTTTTAAAAATAGTACATATCCGCTGGTAAAAATTAATTAAGCAGATATTATTTATGGCAAATAAAAAAACGATATTACATTGGGTATTTACCGTGTTATGGATTGCAGTGGGAGCCGGTACGGTGCTGTTGCTGGCTGCTGCGGCAAAAAATAAGGATGCACAGCATTGTAGTGGCATCAGTGTAAATATTGAAGGGGTTGATAATAATTTTTTTGTAGATAAAAAAGATGTAATTAATTCCATAACATTTAATGTCGGTGGCAATCCGGTTGGAAAGATCATCAGTGCTTTTGATTTAAGAGAAATGGAAAGGGATTTGGTAAAAGATGTATGGATAAAAGCCGCACAGCTGTTTTTTGATAACAATAACAGACTAATGGTAAATGTGTTGGAGCGGGAGCCGGTGGCAAGAGTATTTACAACAAAGGGTACCACATTTTACATTGACAGCGCTTTAGCTATGTTGCCTTTAAGTGAAAAATTTTCAGCACGATTACCCGTATTTACTGGTTTTCCTTCTAATAAAGGTATTTTATCTAAACCGGATAGTGCTTTGCTTAGGGGCATTTTAGCAATAAGTATAGCCATCCAAAAGGATGCATTTAGAACGGCAATTATTGACCAGGTAGACATAACGCCACAGCGAAATTTTGAACTGGTGCCAAAAATTGGCAACAATATTATTGTACTTGGTGATTCAAAAAATTTGGATGAAAAATTTAATAAATTACAATTGTTTTATCAGCAGGTAATGGTTAAAGCCGGATGGAATAAGTATAGTGAAATTAATATTGCCTACAGCGGTCAAATCGTTGCCAAGCGCAAAGGTGCGGAAGATAAATTGGCTGATTCCTTGCGTACGTTGCAACTTATACAGGCAATAGCAGACAATGCGGAAAGACAGTCGAATGATTCTTTGCAATCAATTGTGGCCGATAATGAAAACAACAGCACCAATGTAAATTTGGTTCAACAATCTATGGAAAGAGATCAGGGTGCGGAGCCTTTGTCCAGTACAAAACTTCCCGCTTTTAATACATTTCCTGAGGCAACAATTATAAAGCCAGTTGTAAAAAATAAAAAGATAGTACGGGTTGAACCTGTAAAAAAACAAACAGCTTTAAAACCAGTAGCGCATTTAAGAAATGCCGGTTTAAAAAATGATCAAAAAAATAAGGTAGCTAAAAAGGAATTACCCAAAGCTTTATTACCTAAAAAATTAACAAAACCATTCAATAAACCAATCCCTAAAAAGCAGGTTTTAACAAAACCCGCGAATGAATATTAAGGAGCTTTATAAGTCACTAAATAATCGTAAAAAGAGTAGTCAATTATAAGAAATGGAAATTGGGAAAGGTATAATGATTTTAAAATTCAGGATTAAGTACAGATACAAAAATATACACAAACAAAAATAAAAGCTTACAAACACCTACACAAATAAACAAACTATGAGCAACGAACAACAACTTGTAAATGATAATGGAATGGTTAATACCAATCCTGTTATTGTTGGTCTTGATATTGGTACCACAAAAATTGCTGCCATTGCCGGTCGCAAAAATGAATTTGGGAAATTAGAGATACTGGGCTTCGGGCGCGCCAATAGCAATGGCGTTCAACATGGCATGGTGCTTAATATTGATCAAACCATCAAGGCAATTCAGACAGCTTTAGAAAACTGTTATGCCTCCAACCCTAACCTGGTATTAAATGAAGTGTATGTTGGCATTGCCGGCCATCATATTAAAAGTATGCAAACCAGGGGCGATATTGTGCGTCAAAACACAGAAGATGAAATTCGCCAGGACGAAATTGATCGTTTAATTGCAGATCAATACCGCACGTATATTCCTGCCGGTGATCAAATTATTGATGTTATTCCGCAAGAATTTACGGTGGATAATTTTCAAAATATTGCCAATCCCATTGGGTATAGCGGCGTAAAAGTTGGTGCAAATTTTCATATTATTACCGGCGATAAAAACGCCATCCGCAATATCAACCGAAGTGTAGAAAAAGCAGGTTTACATACACAGGATCTTGTATTACAACCATTGGCATCTGCAGCAGCTGTTATGTGCGATCAGGATTTGGAAGCCGGAGTGGCCATTGTTGATATTGGCGGTGGTACTACAGATCTGGCCGTATTTTATGAGGGTATTTTAAAGCATACTGCGGTTATACCTTTTGGCGGTGAAAATATAACCAATGATATTAAAAACGGATTGGGAGTTTTAAAAACTCAGGCAGAACAAATGAAAGTTCAGTTTGGAAGCGCTTTGGCTGATGAAACAAAAAACAATGCCTTTATAACCATTCCTGGTTTAAGAGGGATGCAGCCAAAGGAGATCAGCGTTAAAAATCTTGCCGGTATCATTCAGGCAAGAATGAGTGAGATAATGGATTTTGTAACGTATCATTTAAAGCAGGTAGGTTTAGATACCCGATTGTTGAATGGAGGTATAATTTTAACTGGTGGCGGTTCTCAGCTTAAGCATCTTATTCAGCTAACAGAATATAATACCGGTTTAAATGCAAGGATAGGGTATCCTAACGAGCATTTAGCCGGTGGCCATATTGATGAATTGGCAAAGCCGATGTACAGCACCTGTATTGGGTTAATTTTAAAAGGTTACAACGATTACGAAAATAAAAATAAGCAGTTTGAAGAAAACTTTCGAAAAGTAGAAGTGCCGGGAGAGTTACAAAAATTACCCGTTGATGAGGTAATTGATACCGAATTGGAGGCTACAAACGTCATCGTTGTAAAAGAAAAAGCAATCAGGGAGCGCCCAACCTTAAAGAAGTTTATGGATTCTTTTAAAAATGGATTAATAGAGATGTTTAAAGAAGAGGAAGACAGTAAACTGTAAATTTCGTGCTGAACATATATAATTTGAAAGCGCATTTTTTATAAGTCGTATTACAACAAACACAAACTAAAAAAAGCACTGCTAAATTTTTAAAAAAGAGATATAGTGGTGAATGGAGGAAACAAATTATGATACATTTTGATTTACCAAAAGAGCAATCGTCCATCATAAAAGTGATTGGAGTTGGGGGCGGAGGAAGCAATGCAGTTAACCACATGTTTTCGCAAAATATTGAAGGCGTAAATTTCATTATTTGCAATACAGATGCACAGGCTATTGCTCAAAGTATAGTGCCAAATAAAATTCAGTTGGGCCCGCATTTAACACAAGGGCTTGGTGCAGGAGCAAACCCTGCCATTGGCAAACAGGCCACCGAAGAAAGTCTGGAAGAAATTACCCGCATTTTGGAAGTAAATACTAAAATGGCGTTTATCACTGCAGGTATGGGGGGTGGCACCGGCACGGGAGGCGCTCCGATACTTGCAAAGATCTGTAAAGATTTGGGCATTCTAACTGTTGGAATTGTTACAACCCCCTTTGCCTATGAAGGTAAAAAAAGATTGGCACAGGCAGAGGAAGGAATTCGTTTATTAAAGGACCATGTAGATACTTTATTGGTTATAAGTAATGATAAATTACGGCATCAATTTGGGAACCTAAAAATGAAGGAGGCCTTTGCAAAGGCTGATAATGTACTGGCTACAGCGGCAAAATGTATAACAGATGTTATCAACAGTGCCGGTCAGATTAATGTGGATTTTGCGGATGTTTGTACCGTTATGAAAAATGGTGGTGTCGCCATTTTAGGCAGTGCAAGTGCAGCCGGCGAAAACAGGGCGCAACAAGCCATTGAGGATGCTTTAAACTCTCCTTTATTAAATGACAATGATATCCGTGGTGCAAAATGGATACTGATCAATATCAACAGTTGCGAAGGTGAAAACGAATTTACCATGGATGAAGTTGAGATAATTCAAAATTATTTAATGGCACAGGCTGGTCCGGATAGTGACGTTATTTTAGGTTTGGGATACGACAATGCTTTAGGGGAAGAAATAAGTATCACCCTCATCGCAACAGGTTTTGAACATAAAGATCCGTTTGCAAAAACAATTAACCAGCCTAAGGCAGTAAAGATAGAAGATGTAAAAATAATAATGCCATTGGCACCGGCAGAAAAGGAAGTCGTAAAAATGCAACAGGTGCTTCAACCAAGTTTTCAGTTTGATATTCCGGATTATCAAAAAACGGATAAAAAAATGCCATTGGCAGGTTCAAAGGAAATAATGCCGTTGGTAGATACATCGATGACGCCTACCTTATCAGTATTTCCATCTCCATCCAGCGAGTCGTTAGTAGATATACCAGGTAAAAATACTGTGGAAAAATCGCAGCCGGAAACAGATTTATTTGAAATATCTTCATTAGATGAGCAATTAAAGGTAATTGAATTTAATATCCCCGAAAATGCCGAACCTATTGATAAAACTGCCATTCCCGGCAATGATAAAATAATATTTTCATTAAATACAGCCCAGAAAGAAGCTAGCACACCTGTTTCGTCAACAGGTGGATTTTTGGCAAAGCCCTCGAATATATATGTAGAGGAGCCGGCCGTAATAAAGTCCAACACTAAGGAAGAGCTAACCCCTTTGCGGAGTATGGTTCAGAAAGACGAGTCTGTATTTGAAATGCAAATGGTGGTTAAGGAAAATCCTATAAAAGCGGCGGAGGAGCAACAACCAATTGTACAACAAATTCAGCCAATCATGATGTCTAATGTTGAGGACCGGGCAATGCCTGACGAAACAGAAGATCTACGGCGCCGGGCTATGGATCGAATTGCAAAACTGCGTAATTTGTCATTCAATATTAACGCAGCCGATCCAAATAATGAGTTTGAAACGGTACCTGCCTACCTTCGCCGCAATATGGAGTTACACAATTCCATCGCCGATGTAGAAAGTTTTTACAGCAATTATACTGTAAAATCGGATGACAATAAACAAGCTGAAATTGGCACTATCAACTCTTTTTTAGATGGAAACAAGCCGGATTAATATTTCGTGTATTTGTAAAAGGAAAGAATAAGAATAAATAAATTTGTTTGTGCTTATAGTTTGAAAAACCCCTTGCTGAAAAGCAGGGGTTTTGTGTTTTATATGAA
>JAYTHI010000293.1:0-3088 GCA_043732685.1 Ferruginibacter sp.
CCCACATTTATTATGAAGACAAAATCATTACATCGGGATAAAGTAAATATTATAACACTTGGCTGTAGTAAAAATATGGTCGATAGTGAGGTTTTGAGCGGTCAGTTGATTGCCAACGAAATTGATACCATACATGAAAGCTCCAAAAGAGACCATAATATTGTTATTATAAATACCTGTGGATTTATTGAAAAGGCCAAAGAGGAAAGTATCAATACAATTTTAGACCAGGTAGAATTAAAACGCAGGGGTAAGATTGATAAAGTGTACGTGACCGGTTGCCTGAGCGAGCGATATAAAAATAATCTTGAAGCCGAAATACCGGAAGTGGACGCCTATTTTGGTACCATGGAATTACCCAATATTTTAAAGACATTCAACGCAGATTATAAAGCAGATTTAATAGGGGAGCGTTTATTATATACCCCGCAGCATTATGCGTACATGAAAATTAGTGAAGGCTGTAACCGAACCTGTTCTTTTTGTGCCATTCCATTAATGCGTGGTCAGCATGTTAGCCGAACAATAGAATCCCTGGTTGATGAGGCAAAAAGATTGGTAGACAGAGGCGTTAAAGAAATAATGCTGATTGCCCAGGAACTTACTTATTATGGTTTGGATATTTATAAAAAACGGGAACTTCCTAAATTATTACATGCACTGGCAGATGTAAAAGGTTTGGAATGGATAAGATTGCATTATGCTTACCCGTCAAAATTTCCGATGGATATTATTGATGCCATTAAAGACCGCGATAATATTTGCAACTACCTCGATATGCCGCTGCAACACGCTGCCAATAACATGTTGAGCCAAATGAAACGGCAAATTACAAGGGAAGAGATGGAAGATCTTATTGGTAATATAAGGTATAAAATGCCCAATATTTGTTTGCGTACTACATTGATAGCCGGCTTTCCGGGCGAAACCAGGGATGATGTGGAAGAACTTAAAACCTTTTTACAAAAAATGCGCTTTGATAGGGTAGGTATTTTTGCTTACAGTCATGAAGAAGGAACCAGCGCACATAATTTAGTTGATAATATTCCTGCAGAAGAAAAGGAAGAACGTGCTCAGGAAATAATGGAGGTGCAACAAGAAATAAGTTTGGAGAAAAATCAGGAAAAAGTTGGGCATACTTTTAAAGTATTGATTGATAAAAAAGAAGCGGGTCGTTATATCGGTCGTACCGAATTTGATAGTGTGGAGGTAGATAATGAAGTGATTATCGAGAGCAGGAAAAAACTGATCATCGGTGATTTTGTACAGGTTAAAATTACCAAAGCATACGATTTTGATATTGAAGGAGCTGTAGTAAATTAAATATAATTGTGGTGGTTCAAATTGGCCAGCTACTATTTATTGCCAGTTGTTTTTTTAGATTCCGGAAAATTTAAATAAGAATTTTAATTATTTATTCATGAACGCTTCGGCCGAATTTATAACAAACGAATCAACGGGTTTTTTTAGTAAAATGGTGATAGACTATATTAATGGATCTGCACAACTAAAACCTTTTTACAACCATCCTGTTTCTATCGAAGGCGTAAAAGCTGCTATCGAAAAAAGACAAAAATTTTCTACCGATAGAAAACTTCTGGTCGATATTTTAACAGCGCAATATCAACACACTCCGCTTACACTAAAACAACAAAATTACCTCGCCCAACTAAGCGATAATAATACTTTTACCATCTGCACGGCCCACCAGCCAAATATTTTTACAGGCTATCTTTATTTTATTTATAAAATATTGCACGCGGTTAAGTTAGCGGAGGAATTAAAAATTCAATTGCCTCAATATAATTTTGTTCCGGTTTTTTATATGGGCAGTGAAGATGCTGATCTGGATGAACTGGGGCATATTTTTATTAAGGGAGAAAAGTTCAACTGGCAAACCAACCAAACCGGTGCTGTTGGCAGAATGAAGGTGGATAAGGCTTTGCTGCAAATGCTGGATCTTATAAGCGGACAATTATCTGTCTATCCTTACGGCAATCAAATTTTATCCCTTGTTAAAGAATGTTACCAATTAAATACTACTATTGAGCAGGCTACTTTTAAATTAGTTAATGGTTTGTTTGCCGATTATGGATTGCTTACTTTATTGCCTGATGCGGATAAAGTTAAACGAGCCCTTATCCCGGTTATAAAAAAGGAGTTGTTACAAGAATTTTCTCATAAAGCAGTTATAGAAACGGTGTCAAAATTCCCTGCTGATTATAAGGCGCAAGCTAGTGGCCGGGCTATTAATTTATTTTATTTATTGGAGGATAAAAGAGTTCGCATCGAAAAGCTTGGTAATGATTTTGTAGTAGCAGAATTAAACCTTCAATTTACACAAGCCGAAATATTGGAACACCTTGAACTTTATCCGCAAAGGTTTAGTCCGAATGTAATTTTAAGACCTGTTTTGCAAGAAACAATTTTGCCTGATATTGCCTTCATTGGAGGTGGTGGGGAAATTGCTTATTGGCTGGAATTAAAAAATGTTTTTGAAAATGTTGGGGTACCATACCCGATGTTGATAGTAAGAAATTCATTTGTTTTTGTAAGCAAAGAATTGCAATTAATGGTGCAAAAGTTGCAATTAAATTATATAGATTTATTTAAGCCTTCCCTACGAATTATTAATGAGTTGGTACATAAAGAAAGCAGTCTTCAATTGCAGTTAGACCATGAAAAAGAGCAACTGAACTTGCTTTATACTGCAATAAAAAATATTGCCGGCAAAGTAGATATTACCTTGCTAAAACATACGGAGGCATTACAGGTTCAGACCTTGAAAAAAATAAGTGCACTTCAAAAAAAGATGCTCAGCGCCGAAAGAAAAAAGTTTGAAAGTCAGCAACGACAAGTCGAGAAGCTTAAAACACAATTATTTTTCAATAATAATTTGCAGGAACGTTCGGGTAATATTATGCCCTTTTATGCCAATTGGGGGCCCGGTTTTATTGACGCGATTTATCAAAATAGTAAAGGGTTAGATCAGGCGTTTGGAATTATTTTGGAATAAGCGTTGTGAATGCAACTGCTTGCTCCGCCATAGTGTCTCCACGAAACATCCATCCATTGACAGGTATTCCTT
>JAYTHI010000294.1:0-10164 GCA_043732685.1 Ferruginibacter sp.
AGATGGTTATTCTACTACTAAATATTTTGTAAGAGGCCACCATCCTCCAATAGCCAATATCCGAATTGCAATACAGTCCTTCCAAATTTGATTTGATAATATGACAGTTCAGTCTGCATGGCATTGCTATGCCCCCTATCTTTCCTATTAATCTAATCATTTTAAAATGAATACTACACTGCCTAAGTTTGCTCTCGCTGCAACAATATCTATATATAATAGGTACATCTATAAATGTGTCCAAGAAAATATAGCCAGCTTAATTTTATATTGTTATGTAATATTGGTCGGTCCGCCAAACAGAAAATTAATTACTCAAAGTTCTTTTTGGGTTTGCATTCCGTATGGAAATTATTTATGGAATAATGATATTTTATTTTTAAAAATAGCTACAAAAATTTCAGCTGCTGCGCTAAATATTTGTCACTTATGTAAATATGTTACTTTATCAGGTTACCTAAAAAATACAATCGGTTTTCAAAGGCGATATTTTATTTTTATAAATCTGCTAACCCGTACAGCCGGAAGTTTCAAAATTTTAAAATTACGCTTCCTCAAAACGTTTACTGCACCTATTTTCCTTCCTTATATACATTTTAAAAAACAACAGCAATATAAAAACCTCGTTTTTGTACAATTGATGAATTTTGTTTTCAATAGGCTAGGATATCCACAAGCCATAAATAACCTACAACAAAAATGGTAAATCTTACCAATAATAAATTTAATTCTATCCGAATTTTATAAGAATCCGGGAATGGTTTATCGGAACATTTAGAGCTTTTTTTACAAGATTAAAGCACAATTAAATTTTAATTATTTTTTAACCTCATTTTTAAAATTTTAGTGGGATTAAATACTTGTTACAAAACAAAAATTAATTGAAAAAAACTACAAACCCTTTACAACTCTGGTACTATGATATTTACTTCAATGATATTTGCTTTATTTTTTTTAATAGTAACAATTCTATATTACGGTTTTCCGCCTAAATTAAGACCTGGTATACTATTACTATCAAGTGTATTTTTTTACGGTTTTGCAAACGTTCTCTATATTTTAGTAATCGCATTTATTATATTAATTACATTTTTTGCAGCACTGAAAATTGAAAGTGAACAGGATACTTCAAAAAAAGATAGATTTTATTTATTAGCAATTATTGCCAATGTTTCATTACTTGTTTTTTTTAAATACAGCAACTTTTTTACTTCTATTACATTTGATTGCTTAAATATAATCAGACAGAAATATTATCCTTATCATGAAATATTTACTAACCCTTTACTTATTAATATTGCTGCTCCATTGGGTATCTCCTACATTACATTTCAGGCTATCGGGTACCTTATAGAAATAAAGAGAGGCAATCATTTTGCAGAAAAAAAGGTTGCTCATTTCTCAAATTACCTACTATTTTTTCCTAAGATAATTGCCGGACCAGTAGAACGAGCGCATCAATTTCTTCCGCAATTAAAAAAAGATAAAGTATTTGACTATTATAATATTAGCGATGGCTTAAAATTAATTTTATGGGGATTGTTTAAGAAACTCGTTATTGCAGACCGATTATCGATATATGTTGGTGCAGTGTTAGGAAATGCATCGCACCATTCAGGCAAATCAATATTATTGGCGGTAATATTTTATGTATTTCAAATGTATGCAGACTTTTCAGGTTACACCGATATGGCATTAGGTTTTGCAAAGGTATTAGGCTTTGACCTTATTCAAAATTTCAATAGACCATTATTGGCCAAATCAGTTACAGAGTTTTGGCGTAAATGGCATATATCCTTATCTACCTGGTTTGCAGATTATTTTTATAACCCCATCGCCATAGCAAAGAGAGATTGGGGAAACTGGGGAATAGTGTATGCATTTTTTGTAACATTTATTGTTTTAGGGTTTTGGCATGGTGCCAACTGGACATTTATAATATTTGGTGCATTGCAAGGATTAATTTTAACCCTTGAATTTTTTACTCGAAAAATTAGAAAAAAAATCCGTAAAACCCTTCCTGAATTTTTAAACAATGCAACAGGAATATTTTTCACAATTGCCTATTTTGCCTTTTCACTTATTTTTTTCAGAGCAAGCACAGTTAATGATGCACTATCAATTATAAAACGAATTTTCACTGTAAACGGACCGCTTTACATTGAAAATGTTAGCATGATATTATTTTCATTATCGGGCATACTATTTTTGATAATAGTAGAAATTAAAAATGAATATTACGATAAGTTGTTTTCATTTATGAATAATAAAAATTGGATAATACGAAACTGCTACTACGTTTTTTTATGCTTAATTATTTTAATAGCCGGCGTTTTTGATGGTGGCGAATTTATTTATTTCCAATTCTAAATTTTATGAGAAAATTAGTCAATAATATAATTTCAAAAAAAGGATATTCATTTTTACTTTTTAAAATAGGCATTTTTTTAACAATTGCTTATATCTCCGACTACGCCCTGGGATCAACCTTTCAATATTTATATTCAAAGCAAAAATCCGGTTGGGAATTCAGGACAAAATATTCTGTAGAAGACACCAAGGCTGATATATTAATTTTCGGAGCTTCAAGAGCACAGCAACAATATAATCCAATTTATTTTGAAGATCGCCTTCAAAAAAGTTGCTATAATGTTGGCCGCGATGGCGAATCCATTTTTTATTATTATGGAGTGCTCCAAGGAGTTTTGAAAAGATACCATCCCAAATTAATCTTATTGGATATTGAAAATGGTTTATTTGCTGAAAGCCAAAGTAGTTATGATAGGCTATCAACATTACTTCCCTTTTATAAAAACCATCCTGAAATGCGCTCTCTTATTGAGCTGCGAAGCCCTTTTGAAAAATTCAAGTTATACTCACGAGTGTATCCCTTTAATTCGCTCATTTTTAAAATGGCCATTGGCAATACTGAGCTTAGTAGTAAAAAAAATGAGGATATAAAAGGCTATTTACCACTTACAGGATCTTTAAACGAGAAAATTAGGGATGTGAATCTTTCAAAAACGTATAGTGTTGATACCAATAAAGTAAAAATGTATAACTATTTTATAAATGCTTGTCAGGAGGCTAATGTCAAACTCTATATTATTTGCTCGCCCTACTTCTATAATTCAATTGGAATTGATACTTCGATGAGCATTGCAAAGAATATTGCATCACAAAAAAACATAGTATTTTTTGATTTCTCAAAAGATCAGTTCTTTTTAAATCGTTCAAATTTATTTGATGATACGGTTCATGTAAATGTTACCGGATCCAAAATATTTTCCAATAAAGTAATTGATTCAATTATCGAAAATGATAAATAAATACTACAAAAAAATATAAAGCTACTACTTACCCTTAACTCAAATAAAATAAGGTGCGTAAACTAAATTTAGACTCTTAAAATTTATAATCCCTCTAACTGAACCTTACCCAAAATGATATACCATGCTATTTAATTCATTTCATTTTTTATTTTTTTTCATAATTGTTGTAACAATTTATTTTAATATACCTCATGGTAAAAGATGGATACTTTTATTAGTAAGCAGTTGCTATTTTTACATGGCATTTGTACCCATTTATATTTTGATACTTGGCTTCACCATCATCATAGATTACTTTGCAGGAATCTACATTGAGCGTTCTCAGGGCAAAATGCGGAAGGCCTATTTAATTACCAGTTTAGTGGCTAATATAGGCATACTATGTATTTTTAAGTATTACAATTTTATTAATCTAAACATTACTTTTCTACTTCACGGTTTAAGTTTATCCAACCCGATTCCATTTTTAAATATTCTATTACCCATTGGATTATCGTTTCATACTTTTCAAGCAATGAGTTATACTATTGAAGTATATCGGGGTAATCAAAAGGCAGAAAATAACTTTGGAATTTATGCTTTGTATGTAATGTTTTTTCCTCAATTGGTTGCGGGTCCTATTGAACGTCCGCAAAACTTATTACATCAGTTTAGAGAGAAACACCATTTTGATGAAGAACGTATTTTTGAAGGATTAAAAATAATGATATGGGGATTTTTTAAAAAACTGGTCATTGCAGACAGATTGGGAATATATGTCAACAATGCATATAGTGATATTCCACAACAAGATGGAATGACATTATTGTTAGCGACAATATTTTTTTCCTTTCAAATTTATTGCGATTTCTCGGGTTACTCAGACATTGCCATTGGAGCTGCAAAAGTGATGGGCTTTAATTTAATGCCCAATTTTAAGCGCCCAATTTTTGCAAAAAACACAGGAGAATTCTGGAAAAGATGGCATATCTCCTTATCTACCTGGTTTAAAGATTACTTGTATTTTCCAATGGGAGGCAGTAAAGTTCCAATGCCAAAATGGTTTTTTAATTTAATGATCGTTTTTTTGATAAGTGGGTTATGGCATGGTGCAAATTGGACCTATATTATTTGGGGTGGTATAAATGGATTTTACCTGATTTTCGCTATTGTAACTAAAAAATATAGAGATAGGTTTAATGTATTTATAGGATTACCAAAATTTCCCCAGTTATTCATTTTCATACAAATTATTGTTACATTTTTATTGATAAGTTTTTCAAGGATCTTTTTTAGGGCAAGGTCTGTACAGGATGCAATATTGGTTATAAAAAAAATATTTACATTTAAAGGATCCATTTTTAATAGTGGTAACGCAATAATTATTTATAGCTTTTTTGCTATAACTATTCTATTAGTAATAGAATTTAAAAAGGAGTTTTATAAAGGTTCCTTTTCCTTATCTCACCATGCAAACTTTTGGGTACGTAATACTTATTATTCCCTTTTCATAATCCTGATACTTTTATTTGGTGTTTTTGATGGTGGTCAATTTATTTATTTTCAATTTTAAACTAAATTCCAATGTCTATTATGTATAAAAATAAAGGGTTACAAAGATTTTGTATAAAACTTTTGGTATTTTTCATTACGGTAAAACTTATAGATATTGCTATCGGCTATATGCTGAAAAAATATTACTTTAAACAACAATCGGGTTATGATTATTTGACTACCTATTCAATTGAACAAACTAAGGCAGACATACTAATACTGGGTTCCTCAAGAGCTGTAAATATTTTAGATCCCACAATTTTTGAAAGGAAATTAAATTTAACTTGTTACAATGCTGGTAGATATGGAGAGCCAATATTTTATCATTATGCTATTTTAAAAACGGTACTTAAAAGATACCAGCCTAAAATTATTATTTTAACTTTTGATGCAGGAAATTTCAATTTAAGTACTGATGCTTACGACAGACTAAGTGCATTACTTCCATATTATGAAGCCCATCCTGAAATTCGATCAATAGTTGAATTGAAAAGTCCATTTGAAAAATTTAAAATGATGTCTGCCATCTATCCATACAATTCGCTCCTATTGTCAATTATTAATGGATATACTTATTATAGCAAAATTAAATATGCTACAATCAAAGGGCATATTCCATTAATTAAAACGGCAAGTGGACCTCTAAAAAATTTTAATTATACAAATGAAAAAGTATTGGATACAATTAAAATAAATACTTATAAAAGTTTTATAAATGAGTGTGTACTAGCCCATATTCAGCTTTACATTGTATGTCCGCCTTATCATATTGATGCGGTAGGAACAGACCTTTCTATTACGGTCGCAAAAGATATTGCTTTGCAACAAAATATTACTTTCCTTGACTATTCAAAAGATAGTTTTTATACCGGAAAGCCCGTAATTTTTGCCGACTTCCGGCACCTTAATTATAAGGGCGTAGAAATAATTTCAAAAGATATTATAAAAAAAATAAGCGAAAAGCTTTAAAAATTATTACCAGAACTGCTCTAATTATACTTTTAACTTGATGGTTAACTTTATTTATATGAATGATATTTACATAAAAGCTATGGTTTAAAACCGCTGTATTATTGTAATAAAGCAGGCGTTGGAAAAACTTCATTTTGTTGCCTATTCGGTTGTCTTGAGCTATCATCAATTTCTCAATAATCGATATAACGAGGTACTAATCGGAAATAATCCCAAAATTTTATAAATTCTTACCAGGATTCTATAAGAGCTGGGGCTTATTGTCACTGTAACTTTGCAGTATAAACTTAAAACCATTATGACACATACGTATAAAGTTTCAGGAATGACCTGCGGCGGATGCCAGGCAAAAGTACAGGTATTATTATCAAAAGTTAAAGGCGTTAAAAATGTAAATATTAATTTAGCAAATGGCGAAGCAATAATTGATATGGACAAGCATATTGCAACCAATGATTTAAAAGAAGTATTGAACGAATATCCAAAATACCAGTTATCAGAAACCAATCATCAGCAATATATTGTTAGTCCTGTTACTACTCAAGACGAAACGAAATCATGGATAGAAACCTATAAACCTATCCTGTTAATCTTTGGATACATTATTGGAAGTACACTTTTAATTGAGTATATTAATGGAGGGTTTGTTTGGATGCGGTGGATGAATCATTTTATGGCTGGCTTTTTTTTGGTATTTTCTTTTTTCAAATTATTGAATCTAAAAGGCTTTGCCGAAAGCTATAGCATGTATGATGTTGTAGCAAAAAAATGGAACAGCTGGGGCTATGTTTATGCTTTTGTAGAACTGGCATTGGGCTTTGCCTTTCTTAGCAGGTTCAATCCTATCCTAACCAATACTATTACCTTTTTGGTAATGTCTGTGAGTATTATTGGTGTGCTGCAAAGCGTAGCCAATAAGCGTAAAATAAAATGTGCCTGTTTGGGTGCAGTTTTTAATTTGCCCATGAGTACCGTCACCATTATTGAAGATGCGTTGATGATAGGGATGAGTGTTTTTATGTTATTAACGTTGTTATCATGACTGCAATAAAATCCATAGGTCGATTTTTCTGGCGAATCTTCAAGGCTATTTTTGTAAGAAAAAAAGATTGCTGTAAATGATGTATTTTGCTGTGTCACCAGAAGTATGAATAGCAATCTTTCCCAATTCATTCAACAATACAAACAAGATAAACAATCTGTTTATAACACCTGGTTTATCAATAATGAAGAACGTTTGAAAGCATTCCGTTCTATCCGGCTTGGGGTAATGCAGGTGATTGCTCAAGAAATCCCCTAATGACTTTAAAGTCTCTTCCTTATAATTTCTGCGCATTTTTATCACAAATATTTAATAGAAAAGAAGTTCATAAAAATCGCCTAATATAAGGTCAACCATACGGGTAAAACTTGGTGTGATATTTGCAAATTTTAAAGTCACAATTGATAATTTAGAGAAAAAAAATAAGGTTCACAAGGTTAAGATCCTATAATTCTATAACTATTTTCCATAATTGTGTAACTATAAATCATACTGCTGTCCTAACTTTGCACTATAAAATTAGAAACTTTACTAATATTTGTTTTATTTAATTTTTGTTAATGAAAAGAAATATATCCATACAATTTAAAGCAGCTCTCCTGCTAATAGTATTCGGCTTCAATACTATAGTAGGTTTTGCTTGTGCTGTGGATATAGACATGGGGTTTAATACAATCCATCATCATGATGAAGCTGCAACAGAAGTTCACGAACATGCGCTTGGTGTAAATCATGAACATGATTTTCAGACTTCAAAACAGGAGCATCAAAAAAATATTCCTGAAAAAAAAGATAAAAAAGGTTGTTGTAATGATGATGTCCAAAAATTTCAGGGTTTAGATAAAGCCTTGAATCAAAATGCAAAAACAATTATTGATATACCTGTATTTAACGCCATCATCAGTACTTTCTTAGCAGATGATGTTTATGCTTCATCAAAAGCCTATCCCTTTAAATATAAAGTAAGGTTTTTTTATCCTCCTCCTTTAGATATCCGCATAGCCATTCAGAGTTTTCAAATATGATTTGATTTAATGTTTTTGGCATGAGTTTTACTCATAATTGTAATTATTATGTACAAACATTAAATCAAAATAAAATGAAAAAGATTTTTTTTATAGTTGCAGTGTTTGCAACTGTATTTGTGCAACAAAGCTTTGCACAGGAAATTATTAAGACATCAACTTCTCCTTTACTCATCTCCTACTACAATCTAAAAGATGCATTGGTAAGCAGTAATGTCAATGCTGTAGCTGCAAGTGCAATAGATTTTGCTAAAACAATAAATGAATCTAATAAAGAGACAGTAAACGATGAAAACCGCAATGCCTTATTGAGTGACGCAACTGCAATTGCACAAACCAAAGACCTTAAGGTACAAAGGGAAAAGTTTGCAGCATTATCAACCAATATGTATGCAGTAGCCAAAGCGGTAAAACTCGCCCCAGATCCCATTTACCGGCTATTTTGCCCCATGAAAAAAGCATCATGGCTTAGCAGTAGTAAGGTAATCAAAAACCCTTATTACGGCAGTGCTATGCTTACCTGCGGCAGCGTTAAAGAAATCTTATAATCTATAAATATGTCTGCACCTGCTTTCCGATACGGGCAGCAGTGGCAGAATATCTGTATTTATTAAAATATAAAATTTAAAAAATGAAAAATTTATTTATCGCTATTACGATAGCATCAACAACGCTGGCAGCTTGTAATAGCGCTGCAAATAGGAGCGCAGACAATAAAAATAGGGATGATTCAAATAAAGTTGAAAATGCAAGAACAACAGATACCACCAAGTCAAAGGAGGGAAGTTCAAAAGTAGTTGATGCAATGGGGGAAATGGTAAACCAATACCTCAATATTAAAAATGCACTGGCAAATGATAATGGTGAAACTGCAGCAACCGCAGGTAATGCATTTGTAGTAGCAATGGGCAAAATGAAAACAACAACATTAACAGTTGATAAAAAGAAAGCCTGGGATAATTTAGCTGACGATGCAAAAGAGATGGCTGAACATATTGGTAAGAACGCTGATAAGCTCGAACACCAAAGAGAACATTTTGATATGCTCAGCAGTGATATGTATGATATGGTTAAAGTTTTTGGAGGCGGACAAACATTGTATCAGGATTTTTGCCCGATGTACAATAATAAAAAAGGGGCTACCTGGCTAAGTGAAACAAAAGAAATTAAAAACCCCTATCTCGGTAAAAAAATGCCTGTTTGTGGTTCTGTAAAAGAAGAAATTAAATAACATGAAACTATATAAAAAGATGTTTCTTGTAATACTAAGTGTTATGGTAATAATACAATTTATACAACCTGCTCACAATACAAGTGAACGTGTTTTACCAATCGATTTCACGAATACATTGAGTGTGCCGGATAATGTATCCAAAATATTTAAAAATGCCTGCAATGATTGCCATACAAATAATACCCGTTATCCTTGGTACGTGCATACACAACCTATTGGCTGGATAATGAATAGTCATATACTTACTGGTAAAGAGAATCTCAATTTTAGCGAATTTGGGGCTTACTCTTCAAGAAAGCAGGCTAATAAATTGCGTGCAATTGAAACAAGCATTGAAGACGGCTCAATGCCATTATCATCCTACAAATTTATGCACCCGAATGCAAGGTTAAGCGACACTGATAAAAAATTGATTACTGATTGGGTAACCATTGAAAAAGATAGCCTCACAAAAATAAAAATTAGATAAATGAAATAAAGATGAATTTCTTAAAAATAGTTAATGCAATTTTTATCCGTAAAATTATTAACCGCTGGTTTTATAATAATGGTTGTATTTTTTCTTGGTATCAGAGAGCAGGCAGGAGTAGGAGATAAGCAATTTTTAAAATCAATGATTCCCCATCATGCCGCAGCCATTTTAATGGGCAAAGAGGCTGCAGTAAACGACCCTGAAATAAAGGAATTAATTAAAAATATCATTACCAGCCAGCAATTAGAAATAGAGCAGATGAAAGCGAAACTTAATCAATTAGATAAATAACACTATAGAAAATAATAAAATAAATGAAAAAAATACTAATAACAGTAATTGTTTTTGCCACTTATTCCTTTGCTTCTGCACAGGATATGAAGGGCATGGAAATGGGTAAAAAAGAAATGAAGGAGCAACCCCAACCAGTAACCTATACATGTGTGATGCACCCGGAAATACATTCCGCCAAACCTGGTAATTGTCCAAAATGTGGCATGAAACTTATCAGGGAAAAGCATAAACCTACCAAACCGCAACAGTCTGTTCAAAAG
>JAYTHI010000295.1:0-10156 GCA_043732685.1 Ferruginibacter sp.
ATGTTCATGATATGTATTATGTATGCAAAAGTAACTCCAATTGGATAATATGTTGGTAGTGAAGTTAATTCTTAATACAGTTTATAGGGAAGTTTAAACTTAAAAGCAATGCTTTCTTTGTTCCTGTTGCGGTAGTTTGATGTTTTTCTAATTTAATAATTGCAAATATTACAGGATATTTTGATGGTGACCCCGGAATAAAGTATTATGTAATAATATGAATTTTGAAAAGGAGTAGTAATGGTGCTGCTATTAAAATACATAATGAAATACTAACTTTTTTAAAATTGGCTCAAGCTGCTTTAAAATAAAAAAATAGTGACAGTGCTTCTATTAAGCTTGTAAATGGAGATTGTTTTATTTCTTATACATTGGTTTCAACTGCTTTGAAATGAAAGAATACTAATTTTTCTATCATGCTTAGATTATGAGACGATATCTTTTTTAAAAATTATCCCAAATTGCCACCGCAATAGCATCTGTATAAAATATTTCTTGAGTGAATGGTCTGGCAAGCAGGATGATTGTGAATTAAATTTGGAGAGGTGTGGTGATGTATCTTTTAATTCATCGTAATAATGAAATAATTTATTTCCTGAAAAATGAGAATAACGGAAACTTTAAGAAAATAAAACCGGATAAAAATTTGTGATAATAGATGCAGAAAAAATACAAGATGGTTGTAAGTTATATATCAACAATAAATTTCTGAGCTGTCGCTACAAAAATAATTATCAATCTAAATCAAATAAAAACCAAATAATTTTAATTCAATTATTTTAAATATTTAGGCAACAAACAAAAAAATAAGGAATAAAAATTTTGGTCTAATAAGTAGTCCCAATAACCTTTTATAAAAAGGAATCGCATAAAAATCGGATATTTTCTACCTGATTTTTATGCGATTAAAAAACTAGGCTGGTAACAATACTTTGTTTATAGCATGTACAACACCATTATCTGTGTGTACATCAGCAATTACTACTTCTGCATCATTTACAAATACTTTACCACCTTTAATATGGATAGTAACTTCTCCACCATTTACAGTTTTAGCAACCATACCATCAGATAAATCTGTTGATAAAATTTTACCTGCAAGTACATGATAGGTAAGGATACCTGTCAATTTCTCTTTACTTTCTGGTTTTACTAAAGTTTCTACTGTTCCTGCTGGTAATGCTGCAAAAGCTGCATCAACTGGAGCAAATACGGTAAATGGTCCGGCTGAACTTAAAGTTTCGCCTAATCCTGCTGCAGTTACTGCTGCAACCAGTGTTTTAAATGAGCCATTTGTAACGGCTGTTTCTACAATATTCATGGTGTTAATTTGTTTGAGTTACTAAACCCAAATAACCGTTGCTTTGTTTTGATTTTTTAAAATTTAATAAAAATATTTTTTAGAAAGTTTTTTTTGACGCCATCAACATCCACATCAATTATCAAAAACTCAAAAGTTTTTTTACAATCATTTTATTTGCAAAACTTTAAATTAAATTTTTATAGCATTGTACTTTCCGGGTCTATTCTGCGGATGAATTTGAAACGCTAACATTTACATGTTACCGCGACGTCGATTTCTTAATAAAGAGAGGAACTTAATAATAACGAGTTGTTTATTGCAACTCATTTAAGGTAATTCTGCTGAAACTTTTAATTTATTCCAACAGTAAAAATACATTATAAAAAAACGTAATGTATTTTAACTTCGACGTTTAGATTACTGTTTAAAATGTACGGGTGCCTTTCTCACATTAGTTTACCTTACGTAAAACCAGCATTTATAAAAAAACGTTTACATTTCTATGGCAGGGCATTTATAAAGCTTACAAGTCTGTATTTTAAACTGTTATAAAATATGCAGACCAACAAAAAATTACTTTAACAACAGCGAATTATTTATGGTAGTAATTCGCTTTAACTTTAATGTATAATTTAAGTTTAATGAAAATAAAAGTTGGGTTTTTTAAAAAATTTTTTTTGTTGATGATTGTTTTTTATTGCGCCGGAGTAACCCAGGCACAATGGTACAATCCCGAAAACGTCAATAAAAAGGCGAGTCTTATTTATGAACTGGCTTACCAAAATGCACAGGAGGGCAAATATTTGGAAGCTATTGCTAACATCAATAAAGCTATTACTATTGACACCAACTATGTGGAGGCCTACTTATCACGGGCAGGTATATTTGCAGATCAAAAAAAATATGATTCCTCTGTTATCGATTTTGCAAAGGCATTACAACTAGATGCCGTGTTTTCTAAAAATTATTTATTACCCTATTCTATTTCCTTGGCAGGCTCAGGCAAATTTAAAAATGCTTTAGATGCGGTTAACCAATTTCTTACCGATGAAACTTTAAATGTAGTCAGCAAAAAGGCTGGTAACTACCGCAAAACTACCTACCAATTTGCGCTTGATTTTGAACATAATCATCCTATAGCAAATTATTTATTTGCAAGAAAAAACCTGGGTGATAGTGTAAATAGTTCGTGGTTGGAATATTACCCTTCACTTACTATTGATGGCAAAAAATTAATTTTTACCAGACGCGTCAACAATGACGAAGATTTTTATGAATGCGATAACATTAATGGTATATGGAGTAAGGCTAAACCGCTGCAAGGCAGGGTAAATACCAATTTAAATGAGGGTGCCCAAAATATTTCGCAAGATGGGCAATGGATTATTTTTACCGGATGTAACTATCCGGAAGGACTCGGTAGTTGCGATCTGTACATTTCTTATAAAATTAAAAATGGCTGGAGTGAAGCGGAAAATTTAGGTCCAATCGTAAATACCGATTTTTGGGAATCTTCTCCTTCTTTATCTCCTGATAAAAGAGATCTTTATTTTTCGAGCAACCAGGGCGGTAGTTATGGGGGTAAAGATATTTTTGTAACGCATAAAAATTCCAACGGAAAATGGGGACGCCCCCAAAATTTAGGTCCGGTTATAAATACCAGCGGCGACGAAAGTTGCTCTTTTATGTATGCCGATAACCAAACACTTTATTTTAATAGTAATGGACATCCGGGTTATGGAAAAACGGATCTGTTTTTTTCTAAGAAAATAAATGACAGTACCTGGAGCAAGCCTCAAAACCTTGGCTATCCAATAAACACCATTGATGATGAGGGTTCGATGATAGTTGCTGCCGATGGAAAAACAGGTTATTATGCAAGTGAAGGAAGCGATAGTAAAGGCGGCTTGGATCTATATAGTTTCGAATTAAGAACCGATATGCGTCCGCCAAAAACATTATGGGTAAAGGGTATGGTGTATGATGCCAATACAAAAAAAGGATTACCATCTTCGGTAGAATTAACAGATATTAATACCCGGCAATTAATTAGCAAAGTTCAAACCGATGAAGATGGCAATTATTTAACCACGCTGCCCGTAGGTAAAGAATATGTTTTTAATGTAAATAGAAAAGGCTATTTATTTTATTCAGAAAATTACAATATACAACCTAATAGTGACTCCATTTATACAGCAGATATACCACTACAACCCATTGTAACGGGTGCCGCTATTATTTTAAAAAATATATTTTTTGACAATAAGGATACTACCTTAAAGCCTGTTTCCATAGTGGAGTTAAATGATGTAGTACGTTTGATGAATGATAACCCAAAGCTTAAAATTATCATTAGTGGCTTTACAGATAATGTAGGTAAAGTGGCAGATAATTTATTACTCTCAAAGCGCAGGGCATTATCGGTAGTGAATTATTTACTGGCCAGCAGGCAAATAGCAAAAGAAAGGGTTCAATTTAAAGGTTTAGGTGCCGCAAAACCAATTGCTGACAATGCCACCGAAAAAGGAAAGGCAACAAACAGAAGAACAGAACTTAGTGTATTGAGCAATTAAAGTTTGAAGAGTTGGGAAATTATTTTATTATTGCCAACCTTTATACCCAATCCGTACCAAATGCCGAACGATCTGTTATATCAAATTGCCTTAACCCTTGTGCCTAATATTGGGGATGTGCATGCCAAAGCACTTATAAATTTCTATGGTAGTGCCGAGGCTGTTTTTAAAGCGACTAAGAAAGACCTCGAAAATTTAGAAGATATTGGAACCGTAAGAGCCAACAGCATTAAGCATTTTAAAGATTTTACTTCAAGCGAGGCTGAAATAAAATTTATAGAGCAATACAAGATTTCTCCCCTTTTTATTACGGACAAAAATTATCCGCAGCGATTATTAAATTGTTATGATAGTCCGCTGTTGCTGTATTACAGAGGTAGTGTGGATTTAAACATACCTAAAATAATTTCAATTGTAGGTACGCGGGTACACACAGATTACGGAAAATTTATTTGCGAAAAAATTGTAGCTGATTTGCGTTTGGAAGGAATTTTAGTAGTGAGTGGATTAGCTTACGGTATTGATACTATTGCCCATAGAGCTGCTTTAAAAAATGGTTTGTCAACCGTTGGTGTTCTGGCCCATGGCTTAGATAAAATTTATCCGCCACCCAATAAAGCGATGGCAAAACAGATGGTCGAAAATGGGGGATTACTTACGGAGTTTATGAGTTTTACAAATCCGGACAAACAAAATTTTCCCAAACGCAATAGAATTGTAGCAGGTATGTGCGATGGCCTAATCGTTATTGAAAGTAGTAAAAAAGGGGGCTCCTTAATAACGGCTGAACTTGCTAACGGCTACAATAAAGATGTTTTTGCCATACCCGGCAGAATAACAGATACCAAGAGTGAAGGCTGCAATTACCTGCTTAAAAATAATAAGGCAGCTTTAATTACCGGTGCGGATGATTTACTGGAAATGCTTAACTGGAAGCCTCAAGCTAAACCTTTACAGAAAAAACAGCGCGAATTATTTATAGAATTTACTGCCGATGAAAGAATTGTGGTAGATATTTTACAACAAAATGACAGCATGCAAATTGACCAGTTGTATTATAAAAGTGGACTAAGCAGCAGTGCTATGGCGGCAGCACTGCTAATGCTGGAAATGCAGGGTATCGTAATTTCTATGCCGGGAAAGTTGTATAAAATAAGTTCCTGATATAATGAATTCGCATTCAATATTACTTTTTAAAAGTAAGGAGGTCAGGTAATTTTGGCAAAGTATAAATATATAATTCCCCGGCAGTTAAGCAATAGATGAAAAAAATAAAGTTAACTTAATGGAAAAGGGAACCCGATAAGCTTTCCATAGAAACTAAAATTTTTATATTTTGTTAGCTAAAATGTTATCACCAAATGCTCTCCAAATGGCTACATAATTTGGGTTATTAATAAATTGTCCTTCAATTCAAACTAATTAATTGTAACGCGAATTAAACAGATATGTTATTGTATTTTTTTAATTGGTGCCTTGGTGTAAAATCATAATTATATTTCGATACTAATAAGTTCAAAGCCCGGGGTGGTTTGGGAGCTATGATTTTTTCGATTATCTTTGCCTATGGCAATAATTAACAGCGTTCCAACTCAAATAAAGTCCAAAAAATTCTTCGGTGAAGGCTTAACCTTCGATGATGTATTATTAATGCCCGCATACTCTGATGTACTGCCGCGCGAAGTGGATATTAAGACAAAACTTACCAGTACCATTACTTTAAACGTCCCCATGCTAAGTGCAGCAATGGATACGGTTACCGAAGCAGATCTCGCTATTGCTTTGGCAAGAGAAGGTGGTCTTGGGATTTTACATAAAAATATGAGTATCGAACACCAGGCCGACCAGGTGCGTAAAGTAAAACGAAGTGAAAACGGACTAATACTTGATCCGTTAACTTTAAGTCCGGATGCAACCATTGGCGAAGCGCTAAAGTTGATGAAAGAAAACAAGATTGGTGGTATCCCGATTATTGATGCCAACCAAAAATTATTGGGTATTTTAACCAACCGGGATCTTAGGTTTGAGACAAATTTTAAAGACAAGGTGAGTACGGTAATGACCAAAGAAAATCTTATTACAGCACCCGAGGGTACGGATTTAAAGAAGGCTGAAATTATTTTCAAAAAAAATAAGATTGAAAAATTACCGGTGGTAAACAAAGCGGGTAAATTAATTGGATTGGTAACATTCGGCGATATTTTAAAATTAAAAAGTAACCCCAATGCCGTAAAAGATTCATTTGGCAGGTTGCTGGTAGGTGCCGGCGTTGGCATAACTAAAGATACATTAGACAGGGTTGCAGCTTTGCACAAAGCAGGGGTGGATGTTATTTGTTTGGATAGTGCGCACGGTCATACAAAAGGCGTGATGGATACCCTGAAATTAATTAAAAAAGCATTTAAAGGGATACAGGTAATTGCGGGCAATGTGGCAACAGCAGCCGGAGCAAAAGCATTGGCTGATGCAGGAGCAGATGCCGTGAAAGTGGGTATTGGTCCGGGTTCTATATGTACAACCCGTATTGTGGCTGGTACAGGTGTACCACAAATTACGGCAGTTATGGAAGCTGCTGCTGCTTTAAAAGGTAAGAATGTAGGTATCATCAGCGATGGTGGAATACGGTATACAGGGGATATGGTTAAAGCCTTAGCAGCCGGAGCCAGTTGTGTTATGATGGGCAATGTTTTTGCCGGAACAGAAGAGAGTCCCGGAGAAACAATTATTTATGAAGGTAGAAGGTTTAAACAATACCGCGGCATGGGTTCGCTTGGAGCAATGGCCCAGGGCAGCAGCGATCGTTATTTTCAGGATGTTGAAGCAGACATAAAGAAATTTGTTCCTGAAGGTATTGAAGGCAGGGTTGCATTTAAAGGGCCGCTTAAAGAAATTGTACACCAATACACCGGCGGTTTACGTGCAGGCATGGGGTACTGCGGCGCCAATAATATTAAGGCTTTACAGAATGCCACCTTTGTAAAAATTACCAACGCAGGTATGAAGGAAAGCCATGCACACGATATTGCTATTACAAAAGAAGCACCTAATTACAGCCGATAAATACATCGGATAAAAAATTATTCAAGCCCTTAAAATTATATTATTAAATAGTATTGACTTGCTACAAACAGCAGGTTGATACTATTTTTTTTGTTCGCAGCAGTCCCTTTTATTTTCGTTTACAGATTTCCGCATGTTTAATATTTTATTCAACAATATCAGATAGTGTAAGATCAGTTTTGCAACGCTAAAAATTTATAAGTAATAAATCCTCAAGCCTTGAAGGGTCAATATATTAGAATAGCGTGCAGCCCTATTTAGTTATTACAAAAATAGCAAACTTTCAAGCCCTGAAGAGGCGATATATTTAAGAATAGGGTACAGCCCTATTTAAAAATTACAACAATGCCAAACCCTCAAGCCCTTCAGGGACGGTATATATTAGAATAGGGTACAGCCCTATTTAAAAATTACAACAATACCAAACGCTCAAGCCTCTGCAGGGGCGATATTCAACAGTGTAAGAAGTAACCCGATTATAGAAAAATATTTTAAAATTTCCAATCCTATATTTCCAATCATTTAATCAATTTCAAAAAATAATTTAATTCCTTCATAAAATTTTTACTTAAGCATCAACCCTAAAATTTCATATTTCAAAAGCGTTTATTTTCTTCATTCGCTTAAACAATATTTTAAATAGTATGTTAAAACTAGATAAGTTTAAATGCTTTATATATTATTTTAATATAGCAATCATTTAATATATCAAAAAGCGATACCTATTCTGCCAATAAATATATAAAACTTACCATTCTGTCAACATCCTAAACCTATCTCTTAAAAAAATTAAAGCTAATTATATGGATAATTTTATTTACCTGGAAGACCTGCATAAGGTTGGTTTAAATGATATTGAGCAGGTGGGTGGTAAAAATGCGTCGCTTGGCGAAATGTTGCAGCACCTTACTCAATTAGGTATTCAAATTCCAGGAGGTTTTGTTGTAACAGTGGCCGCCTACAGGGAATTTATCAGGTACAATAATTTGGATAATGCCATACATGAAGTAATAAATGACATTAAATTAGATGACATTGAATCGCTGCGGCGCGGCGGAACCAAGGCAAGACAGTTGTTACGAAATGGTAAATTTCCAAAAGAATTAAGCGAAGCCATCATCGAAAAATATTTGGAGGTTAGCAAATTGTACGGGCACGAAAATACGGATGTTGCCGTACGTTCCTCCGCCACTGCGGAAGATTTACCGGATGCCAGCTTTGCCGGTCAGCAGGAAACATATCTGAATATTTGCGGACCATCTGCCCTAATCAATGCCGTTCGAAATTGTTTTGCCTCCATATTTACAGACCGGGCCATTAGTTATCGCCAGAGTTTTGGGTACGATCATTTTAGTATCGGCCTTTCGGTTTGCATCCAAAAAATGGTGCGGAGCGATCTTGGTGCCTCAGGTGTTGCTTTTTCATTAGATACGGAAAGTGGATTTAAAGATGTGGTAGTAATAAATGCCTCCTTTGGTTTGGGTGAATTAATTGTACAGGGTGCGGTTTCACCCGATGAGTATATTGTATTTAAACCCGCACTGGCAGAAGGTTTCAACAGTATCATCGAAAAGAAGATGGGTATTAAGGATAAAATGATGATCTATGGTGATGAATTTAACGAAAGGGTTAAAATTATTCCCGTAGAAAAAGCATTGCAGGGCAGGTATTGTTTAACCGATGAACGAATTATTCAATTGGCCAAATGGGTTGCACAGATAGAAAAATATTATACAGAACTTAAAGGCCACTGGTGTCCCATGGATGTTGAATGGGCAATTGATGGTAAAACAAGGGAATTATTTATTGTACAGGCACGTCCTGAAACCATTCATTCTCAAAAAGACCACTCGAAAATCACAGAATATATAATGGATGAAGCAGCTCCGCGTACAACCTTGTTTAAAGGAATTGCAGTGGGCGATAAAATAGGTACCGGAAAAGTATGCATCATGTATTCCATGGATGCAAGGATGACGGAAGGCGAAATGTTTGAAGAGGGCGATGTGTTGGTTACCGATATGACTGATCCGGATTGGGAACCCATTATGAAAAAAGCATCTGCCATAATAACCAATAAAGGGGGCAGAACTTGTCATGCGGCCATCGTGGCGCGTGAACTTGGTGTACCTGCAATTGTAGGTTGTGGCAATGCAACAGAAATGCTGGTGAATGCACAGGTTGTTACCGCTTGCTGCGCAGAGGGTGATGAAGGAATTATTTACGAAGGAAAAATTGCCTTCACTAAAATAGAAACCAACCTTAACGACCTGCCCAGCTTAAAAACACCCATCATGTTAAATGTGGCATCGCCCGGGATGGCTTTCCGCTTTTCTCATTTTCCCAACGCAGGGGTGGGTTTGGCGAGGGAAGAATTTATCATCAATAATTATATTAAGGTTCACCCGATGGCCTTGTTAAAGCACAAAGAATTAAATGATGTGGAACTTTCGGCTTCCATTAAAAAAATGATCCTCGGTTTTGAAAATGAAGAAGATTTTTTTATAAAAAAACTAAGCTACGGTATTGCAAAAATTGCGTCGGCTTTCTATCCCAATAAAGTTATTGTGCGCTTCAGCGATTTTAAAAGCAATGAATATTTTAACCTGCTGGGAGGCAAATATTTTGAACCTTCCGAAGAAAATCCAATGATCGGATGGCGCGGTGCCAGCAGGTATTATTCACCTAAATACAAAGAAGCATTTGGATTGGAATGTAAAGCCATCAAAAGGGTTCGGCAGGAATTAGGGCTTACCAATGTTGTGGTGATGATTCCTTTTTGCAGAACCGTAGGGGAATGTGTTAAAGTGCAGGAAGTGATGAAAGAAAATGGCATTGAACGCGGTAAAGATGGTTTGGAAGTTTACCTGATGGCAGAATTACCCTCCAATATTATTATGGCAAAAGAATTTGCTAAATATATCGATGGCTTTTCAATAGGGTCCAACGACCTTACTCAATTAACGCTGGGGCTTGACAGAGACTCTTCTCTTGTGGCACATCTATATGATGAACGGGACCCATCAGTAAAAGAAATGATAAAAATGTTGATATTGACAGCAAAAGAAATGAAAGTAAAAGTTGGTATTTGCGGTCAGGGACCTTCAGATTTTCCGGATTTTGCCCAATTTTTAGTTGGACTGGGTATCGATAGTATTTCGGTTACCCCGGATTCTTTGGTAAAAACTGTAAAGGCTATTGCAGCGGTTGAAAAGGTATT
>JAYTHI010000296.1:0-26574 GCA_043732685.1 Ferruginibacter sp.
CACAGAACGCAAACGTGCGGGCGGGGGATTCCTTGCAACGCATGACGACCGGCAAATTGTTTTGAGTTTGACAAATTCTGATCTTAGCCTTTCCAAGAGGAGCTCCCACAGCGGGCGCTCTGACTCTGTAATCGAGAATACTCGCAGCTACTCGTTCCTCGTATGGCGCGCTGAGCGATCCATCGCTCATCACGCTACCTGATCCTGACGCGACCGGGGCTGAACTTCAACACTCGGAGGCACTCTTCATCGAGCGCGAAGAGGGTTCCTGAGTCTCGCAAGGAATTCTGAAAATTTCCACGCATTGAGGCAACGGTGTCCGATCTCTCTTGCAACGGTTCAGGTCTCCTGGTGAGGTCGGATCATCCTCAGAATGTCTGCAACATCTGTAAGGGCCGTTCAATGGTCGAGGTACGGCAATGAACTGCGCGCGGCAGTGCGGTCAAAGCTGCCGACCGCTGTGGCACCGGATACCTCTCTGGTTAGTTAACGAGCATTGTCATCTGTACACATCTTTTCGACTTTCCTTTGTTGAGAATTCCCTTTTGTGGCTCGTATAATAAATGCGCCCGACCAAATCCTCAGGTCCGTGAGGAGGAATAAGGGTACTGTATTGAGTATCTCTATCTTCATCCTGGCAGCTAATTCGTCGCATATATTGTCTTCGGTCCTCTGGGTGTCTAAATATGGTCTGTCATTTACTGAACCCTGATCATCACAGACTTCACTGGCCGGCCCGAGGGGCGTTATAGTGTGCACGGAAGGTGGGGAATAGTGAGAAGTCTAAGCACAGGCCGCAGTGCGGGTATCTGAGTCAAGAACCGTGCAATATGGCATCCGCACGAGCTGCCGATGGCCGGCAAGTTTGGCGAGGTGATTACTGTACTCGTTTACCTGAGCTCATTCATGAACTCCCATTTATCACGCGTCTCCCCGACGGTCAAAGAGGATTCCATCTTCTGTACTCTGACGCTGACTCGCACACCATCGGTATCCGTCAATTGTGAGTTCGAAATTCCCGTTGTGGCTGACAGGTGACTGGTGGGCACGAGAGAAGTCCCTCAGAGTAATGTTGTCCGCCCGTAAATCCTGGGGAGGATCTGCTTCGTCATTAGCCGCCTAGCCCTTTTGAGGTCGAATGTGCGAACAGAGCGCCATAACTTACTCTACAAGAACTATGGAGCCGATTTAATCTGAGTGACATTTGACTATCGATCGACTTCCTACGAGGCGAATTAAATCCAGTTTGGGGGATCCCAAGGGTTTATGGAAACAGTCAAACAAGCGACAGGAAGTACTTTAGAAATATTTAAAATTGCTATAACAAAAAATCTTAATCCTCCCGGTTAAAGAATAAATTCAACAGAATACTTTTTCCGATATGCTTACTTAGGAACATACTTTAAAAAACAAAACATTAAAACGAATTTTATTCCCGATAAAATATTTTTTTAAGTCTTAATTAAATGCTATAAAAAAAACCTTCAATTAATTGAAGGTTTTCCTCTTGCATAAATGATGGGTTAGTAACAATTATAAAAGCTGGGCATTTTTATGTTTACCTATATTCTTTCCTTTTTCATAATATTTTATTGGATAAATATCAGGGGACTGTATTAATTTTTGTAAAAAATTTTTAAAAAATTGTTTTACAACAGATGGACTGGTGCTGGTTGAATTAGTTATCATTTCATAGGATTTTATAGACAGATAACGGCAATAATGTTGAATTATTGCGAACTTCATATATAAAATTTTATGAAAGTTTTATTAAACGTTCGGCTGCACGCTCCAGCGTAGCGGTTGTTTTTACAAAACAAAATCTAATTACCTTATTATTTACAGGTTGCTGATAAAATGCAGAGACAGGTATTGTTGCAACGCCAAAATCTTTAATAAGCCTGATGGCAAAATCCCTTTCCGGCTGATCTGATAGTGAAGCATAACTATATAATTGAAAATAACTTCCATAGGATGGTAGGGGCATAAATTTTGTCTGCATCATCAACTCCTGAAAATAATCCCTTTTTTGCTGCACTTCTTCTCCTAAATTTATATAAGAATTTTGCCTCGCTAAAAAATAAGCCAGTCCATATTGTACCGGACTATTGCAACTAAAGCTGTTAAATTGGTGCACCTTGCGAAATTCTTTCATTAAAGTTGACGGCGCAACGCAATAACCAAGTTTCCAGCCGGTACAGTGAAATGTTTTACCAAAAGAAAAGCAGACAAAACTTCTTTCCAATAAATCCGGGTACCTCAAAATACTTTCGTGCTTTTTATTGTCAAATACCAAATGTTCATATACTTCATCACTTAATATAAAAATGCCGGTATCTTTTACAATACCGCGCAATTGATCAATATCAGCAGCAGCTAAAATACTTCCCGTTGGATTGTGGGGATTATTCAGAATGATTAATTTTGTTTTAGGCGTTATGGAATTTTTAACCGCCGTCCAGTCTATCTGATAAGCAGGATGTAGCAAAGGCATTAAGACCGGCACTGCGCCATTGAGCAATATATTTGGAATATAACTATCGTATGCCGGCTCAAAAACAATTACTTCATCACCCGGATTTAATATTGTTGTTAGTGCCGTATAAATGGCATATGTGCCGCCAGGGGTAATTGTTATGTCCGTCTCATCATTTATTGCTGCTCCATAAAGCGTCTCCATTTTATTTGCAAGTGCTGCACGCAAAATGGGCAAGCCATTCATATGGGTATATTGATTGTGCCCATCCAACATTGCCTTATTTACCAGGGCAATCAACTGCGGGTCCATCATAAAATCGGGAAACCCTTGTCCGAGATTGATGGCATTATGCGCCGTTGCCAGGGTATTTATTTCAGTAAATATAGTGGTGCCAACAGCTGGCAACTTACTAACTAATATGGGTAGTGTCATATTTAAAATTCATTAAAATTAAATTTACGGGTTGAATTTTGAATTTAAATATATGGTTGGAAGATTCCATTATATTATTTGTTGAAAAAAATATAAAATTAGACTGGATGGTGGATTAAAATCGGCAAACCACAGATTGAAATCTGTGGCTACAATATCGGTCGTGCCGAGGGTAATAGGAGACTCAAATTATTTGGTGGGAATTTAAACCAACCTATATACCATTTGATTTTGATTTCATTGATAACATACCATGGATTGAAATCCATGCCTACAATTTCGGTCGTGCCGATGGCACTGTCTCTAGCCGGTAATTTTTCGTTGGAAATTTGATAGGGAAATATACCATTTGTCTTTCATTGCATTGATAACATACCATGGATTGAAATCCATGCCTACAATTTCGGTCGTGCCGATGGCACTTGCTGTAGGCGAAATTTGTTGATGGTAATCTAAATCGGCAAATACCTTATCGGTTTTTTTTATCGTTAATATTTTAACTAAGAAAATTTAAAAATCAACATCTTGAACTATAAATTTCAACTAAAATTTATATTGTTTTATTTATCAATAGGCCGCTTTATAAAAACTTATCTCCCTTATTTCTTTTAACCTCGGCTACATATTCTTTTATTTCCTGCTCCTTATCCTTTTTGCAGATAAGTAACACATCCAAAGTATCTACAACAATAAAATCATCGAGCCCTTGTATTAATACCAACTTTTTATTATCGGTATGTATCATATTTTTTGTAGCATCAATAATAATTACATTATCGCCGGATACCGCATTTTCGAGATAATCTTTTTCCAAATTATCAAATGCACTAGCCCAGGTACCCAAATCGCTCCACCCAAAAGACGATGGTATTATGTATACATTATCTGCCTTTTCCATTACGCCATAATCAATGGAGATATTAACGCATTGAGGGTAAATTCTTTCGATGGCTTCTTTTTCCTTGTCGGTACTAAACTGCAATTTTTCTGCATCAAATACATCATGCATTTCAGGTAAAAAAGTTTCAAATGCCTTCACAATATTTTTAACCTGCCAAACAAAAATACCTGCGTTCCATAAAAAATCGCCGCTTAATATAAAGGTTCTTGCCAATTCCTTATCAGGTTTTTCTGTAAAGGTTTTCACCTTAAATACATTATCACTTACCGAATGTTCCTCATGCTGAATATAACCGTAACCTGTATTGGGATGTGTTGGCTTTATCCCTAAAGTAACCAATGCTTTTATATTGGCTGTAAAATGAAGGGCCTCCAAACAGGTATTTTTAAAGGCTGTGGGGTCAAGTATAATATGGTCTGCCGGCGCACAAATCATATTTGCTTCCGGATTTAATTGTAATAGTTTATAAGATATATAGGCAATGCAAGGCGCTGTATTTTTTCGCGAAGGTTCGCATAGAATATTTTCCGGCTTTAGATCCGGTAATTGTTCCGCAACAATATCTTTATATTGAATGGCGGTTACTACAAAAATATTTTCAACAGGTACAAATAAAGTAAACCTGTCAAAGGTGGCTTGAATCAGGGTTCTGCCCGTATTTAAAATATCTAAAAATTGTTTGGGGTAATCTGTACGGCTAAGCGGCCAAAACCTGCTTCCAATACCACCCGCCATTATTGCTACGTAGTTATTTTTATCCATAACTTATCTTCTAATTTTTGCAACGCAAATGTATTGAATTGATTTAAAACGAATAGGAACTTTATATAATGCCTTCCCTTATGAGGTCATGAAGATGAATGATGCCTGCATACACTCCCTGTTGCAATACTACCAGCTGACTAATGTTTTGTGTTTTAAGCATTTCCAGCGCGGTTACCGCTAATATATTTGCATCTACCGTTTTAGGGTTTTTGCTCATGATATCTTTTGCTGATAAAAGAGAAAAGTTGGTTGTTTTAGCAAGCATTCTCCTAAGGTCACCGTCTGTTATAATCCCCACTACTTCGTTTACATTGCCTAAAACTACGGTGGTGCCTAAGCGTTTTTGGGTCATCTCAACAATTACTTCATTAATTGTAGCGTTGCTTTGTACAAAAGGCTTTTCATTTTGTGCGGCCAGATCTTTTACGCGTAAATATAATTTTTTACCCAGCATACCCCCCGGATGAAATTTTGCAAAATCAGCAGCATCAAATCCCTTTTTTTCCATCAGACAAACTGCCAGCGCATCGCCCATTACCATTTGGGCCGTAGTGCTGGTAGTGGGCGCCAGGTTATTTGGACATGCCTCCTGCTCCACCGTTGTATTTAATATGATATCGCATTGTTTGGCTAAAAAGCTGTTGATATTGCCTAAAATTGCTATAACTGTATTACCAAAATTTTTAATAAGCGTTACCAATACTTTTATTTCAGGACTATCCCCACTTTTACTGATAATAATTATGATATCCTGTTGCTGCACCATGCCAAGGTCGCCATGTATTGCATCTGCAGCATGCATAAATAAAGCAGGTGTGCCGGTACTGTTAAATGTTGCCACTACTTTTTGAGCAATAATGGCACTTTTACCAATACCTGTAATTACCAGCCGCCCTTTTGAAGCTGCAATTTTTTCTACCGCATTTTCAAAATCCTTATTTATAAAATGCTGAAGGTTACTTACAGCTTCAGTTTCCAGCCTAATAGTACGTAACGCCGATGATATGATTTTGTTATTACTCATTATTGATGGCGCAAACCTACTTTAAAATGCCCACAACACAAAAGTGCAGGCTTTCTAAATTGTTTAATAAAAAAGAAGTACCTTAAGTGATAGTTAATATAGTGGTTATTTGAAAGTACAGGTTTGTTAAAGTAACTTTACCTTCTTACAAAATTTTACGCAGGTAAATCATACTTTATATTTAACCAATATTTTTTGTCAAATACCACACTAAACCCTGCCTGAAGGAGAAGAATTATTTATGACCACAATTAAGAGCACAAAGAAACCCGTTTCTACAAAAGAAAAAAAAGAAAAGCCTGTTAAAAAATTGGCAGTAAAAGCCATTGATGCTGAAAAGAACTTAAACTTAAAAGCACAGTTACAAGATTATTTTGGATTTAATGGTTTTAAAGATCCGCAGGAGACAATTATTAAAAATTTATTGGCCGGCAACGATGCCCTGGTAATTATGCCTACCGGTGGTGGAAAAAGTTTGTGCTATCAACTTCCGGCCATTATTAGTGAAGGTTGCGCCATTATTGTTTCGCCGTTAATTGCACTAATGAAAAATCAGGTAGATCTTGTACGCAGTTATAGCAGTAAAGATGATGTAGCACATTTTTTAAACAGCACATTAAATAAGGGCCAGCAAAAAATAGTTAGAGATGACCTTATTAACGGCAAAACTAAAATGCTGTATGTTGCTCCTGAAACTTTAACCAAAGAAGAGAACATCGAATTTTTTAAAGACCTTCAGATTTCCTTTTTTGCGGTAGATGAAGCACATTGTATTTCTGAATGGGGCCATGATTTTAGGCCTGAATATCGCCGCCTGCGCGAAATGATGGAATTGATTAGTCCCAATGCTCCAATGATTGCACTTACCGCAACGGCCACACCCAAAGTACAAAGTGATATTTTACGCAATTTAGGTTTGCGTGACCCCAAAATATTTTTATCTTCTTTTAACAGGTCTAATTTATTTTATGAGATCTTACCAAAGATAAAAAAAGACACTACTATTAAAAGTATCGTAAGGTATATATCTCAAAATAAGGGAAAGAGTGGTATAATTTATACGCTCAACAGAAAAACTACAGAAGAGCTGGCCGATATGCTGATGGCCAACGATATTAAAGCAGTTGCCTACCATGCAGGACTTGATAGTAAAATAAGGGCAGAAAGGCAGGACCTTTTTTTGAATGAAGATGTGCAGGTAATTGTTGCTACCATTGCCTTTGGAATGGGTATTGATAAACCCGATGTAAGATTTGTTATACATTATAATATTCCTAAATCGATTGAAAACTATTACCAGGAAACCGGCAGGGCAGGCAGGGATGGGATGGGAGGAAGGTGCATACTTTATTACAGCCATAAAGATGTTGCCAAACTGGAGCATTTAATGCGGGATAAACCTTTAAGCGAAAGAGAGGTTGGCGCTCAATTAATTAATGAAACTGTAGCCTACTGCGAGAGTTCGGTATGCAGAAGAAAAATTTTATTAAATTATTTTGGAGAAGCATATGAAACCGTTCAGTGCGACAATAAAATGTGCGATAATTGCAATAACCCGAAAGAATTAATTGAAGCAAAAACAGAAGCGCAGCAGGTTTTAACCATTGTAAAGGGATTGGATGAACAATTTACAATGGAATATTTAATGCATATTTTACGGGGGAAACCTAACCCGCAGGTAAAAATGTTTCGCCATGATGAACGCGAATTTTTTGGTGTAGGAAAAAGTAAAGATGAACATTTTTGGAACTCGCTGATGCGCCAGATGTTGCTCGATAGATTGATTCAAAAAGATATTGAAGACTATGGTGTATTAAAGCTTACCAAAAAAGGATTGGCATTTATTAAAAAACCGGAATCATTTACAATAATTCTTAATAATTTATTTGAAGAAGCTGATGCTGATGACGACGAGGTAGCACCTGTGGCTGCAACTACCGTAACTACAGATAAAAAATTATTGGACCTCTTGTTGGAATTGAGAAAAAAAGTTGCCAAAGAAAAGAAGCTTCCGCCCTTTGTAATTTTTTTAGAAGGCAGTCTGGAAGATATGGCCACCATGTACCCCACCAAAGTGGAAGAATTAGAAAAATGTCAGGGTGTTAGTAAGGGAAAAGCTATGCGGTATGGCAAACAATTTGTTGACCTTATTGTAGAATATATTGGTAATAACGAAGTAGAAAGGCCGGATGATTTTGTTATGAAAGGCGTAGTTAACAGAAATAATAATAAGATTTTTATAATTCAAAATGTAGATAAAAAAATACCGCTGGAAACCATTGCAAAAACGAAAGACCTGAGCTTGCAGGAATTATTGGAACAGATGGAAACCATTGTTGCCAGCGGCACTAAATTAAACCTTGATTATGCCATAGATGAAATGGTAGACGAATATGAACAGGAAGAAATTATTGAGTATTTTAAAGCTTGCGAAACAAGCAGTCTGCAAATTGCTCAGGAAGAATTGGCCGACAGTAGTTTTAACTGGGAACAATTAAAAATTATGCGGATTAAGTTTTTATGCGTTTATGGAAATTAATTGAAGCTATTTTTACAACAAGCCGATGCTAACAACTTCGGCTTTTTTTATGCACCGGAAACAATAAAATTTAGGGTTGCAATTGACCGGATTATGCTGTGAAATTTTTTTTAGTTTAAAAAAAAGATAGTGCTTTTTTTGCAGAAGGAATTTTACAAATTTCTTAATAGTGCAAAAAGTGATATTGTACGTTACTTATAAGACACTATTAACTGCTTCAATTGCTTTTTGCAATCTTTCGGTATAATTACCACTAATATTTACCCAGGCAACCTGCTGGTTAACCATGATGTCTTTGTAATGATGGTATAATTTATTTCT
Organism: Ferruginibacter sp.; assembly: GCA_043732685.1. GTDB lineage: Bacteria > Bacteroidota > Bacteroidia > Chitinophagales > Chitinophagaceae > Ferruginibacter. Next base: position 8,462 of record JAYTHI010000296.1, read on the forward strand.
TGTTAAAAGGTCGGGGTATTCTCTCAATTCATCTTTTACCCAAGGCAGGTCAACATCGCAAAGCAGGTACAAATCGTATTGTTGTTCTACAATTTTATTTAATATCCAATGGTGGCATTTATCAAATACAAACTCGCACCACACCTTCATAATGTACATATCGGTATCAATAAATATAGCGCTATGGTTTTGTTGCAAAGCTTGGTTGGTGGCATCGTTTTCCTTTTCAATTTGTCCTTTAGCAATATCCAATAAACTGGGGTAAGTATATTCATTGCCATTGGCCAGCAAATACTCCCGGGCATATTCTTTAACCCAAGCTGTTTTAAAATGGGCTGACAACTGTTGGCATAAGGTGCTTTTGCCTGTACTTTCGGGTCCGATAACAACAATTTTTTTTAGCCGGTTCATGGATGATATTTAATATAGCCTTTTCAATTTATACTGTTCAAAACAAATGTAGGGTATTTAAATTAGCGATTGATTTTACTATATCTATATTACAAAGCAACTTAATTTTTGTTAGTATCTATTCCCCTAATCGTTTTACATTTTTGTAAAATATATTTTAATAGCTGCTGTAACATGGTATGCGCAAAGGTTGCAGCCGAAAAATTTAGCTTTTGATTTTTGTTCCGCTTTGATTTTGGATTGTACAGGTTGGCTGTAACAAACAAAGATTTTACAGTAAATATGCACATTAAAAAAACGCTGTTTATTTCTAAACAGCGTCTGCTATAATTTTAAAAATTATTTTATTTATTACCGGTACGTTGTGTTCCGTAACCGCGCTTACCACCTCTATCGCTGGAATGCATGCTGCGTTGTTTATTAAATACCGGTCTTTTTGCACCTGTTACTTGTGGTACAAAAGAACCTGCACTTAAAGGAAAAGGATGACTATCTACCACCGGTATATTTTTACCGATCAGTTTCTGAATATCCCTTAATTCTTCCCGCTCTTCCTGATCGCAAAAGGAAATAGCGATACCTGTATTACCGGCCCGGCCTGTACGTCCAATACGGTGTACATAGGTTTCAGGAACATTAGGTAATTCAAAATTCATTACATGTGATAGTTCATCAATATCAATACCACGTGCTGCAATATCGGTGGCAACTAAAACACGAAGATTACCATTTTTAAAATTTGTCAGTGCATTTTGTCTGGCGTTCTGCGATTTATTACCATGTATTGCAGCGGCTGTAATATTTTCTTTTTGCAACAATTTTACCACTTTATCTGCACCGTGCTTTGTACGGGTAAATACAAGGGCTGTAACAATTTCAGGACTCTTTAACAAATACAGCAACAGGCCATTTTTATTATTTTTATCTACCAGATAAAGACTTTGTACAATGGCATCAACGGTAGATGAAACGGGTGTTACTTCAACTTTTGATGGATTGGTTAACAATACATTTGCCAGGGTTTGAATTTCTGGTGGCATAGTAGCCGAGAAGAAAAGTGTTTGTCTTTTTGCAGGCAATTTAATGATCACTCTTTTTACATCGTGAATAAAGCCCATGTCCAACATTCTATCTGCTTCATCCAAAACAAATATTTTTAAATGCTGTAAACCGATATAACCCTGACTCATTAAATCCAATAAACGTCCCGGAGTAGCTATTAATATATCTACACCTCTTTGCAATTGATTGGTTTGGTGCATTTGAGATACACCACCAAAAATTACAGTATGGGTTAATCCGGTATATTTTCCATACGCAGCAAAGCTTTCGCCTATTTGTATGGCCAACTCTCTTGTTGGGGTAAGTATCAAAGCTTTAATGGGTTTTGGGCCACGTTCCTGCGGTTTATCTTCAAACAATATTTGTAAGATGGGAATAGCAAATGCTGCCGTTTTTCCTGTTCCTGTTTGTGCACAACCTAACAGATCTTTTCTTTCTAAAATTAAAGGAATAGATTGTTGTTGAATGGGTGTTGGAGTGGTGTACCCTTCTTCAGTCAATGCTTTAAGGATAGGTTCAATTAATTCTAATTTTCTAAATGCCATTAAATGGTTTTTTATATGAGGCTGGAAAGACGTTGCTATTTCTGAATCAGCGGAGGAAATTTTATACCACGCGGCTTACAACTTGCCGTATAATTTTAGTGGTGTAGGTTACAAAGGTAAGGCTTTCTGCAATGTACCGGGAGGTAGATATTCAAAGCCCTGTGAGCCAATGTAATTACAAATTAGCCAACTCCTGTTTTGCTACCCGGTGCTTATAAATTTGTGCTATTAATGCTATGCATTATCAATAACCAGCAAGATGTTCACCCAAATAATTAACAATTATATTTATTATATAATTGATGGTTATTGCCGGCCTTGGGTAACAAAAAAAAGGCAGGAATCCCATTAAATTATAATGTTATTCTTGCCTGGTGAAGAAAAAATATTTTACAGCAATTTATTTAGCATTACCATCCAGTATCAAAGGGGAATTGCCTTTTCCCAATACAATAACTTTAGAATTTGGACTCAATGCAATCTCTTTCATCGCCTTTATTTGCTCGTATTGCAATTGCTGGCTGGTTAAGCCCGTATTGATAATTTTTTGATAGTCAGAAATACCTTGAGCTTCCACGCGTTTTCTCTCTGCTTCCTGCCTTTCTTTTAAAATTACAAACTCCATTTTTTTGGCATCCTGCTCGGCATTAATTTTTGATTCTATTGATGCTTTTACAGAGTTTGGCAAGGTAATATTTCTTACCAGCAATTGCTCCAGCATAAGTCCACGCTTTCTAAAATCATCTTCAATGGTTTTATAAATACGTTGTTGAAATTCGTCTCTTTTAGAACCGAATAAATCTACCGCCTGGTAATAAACTGCATTGTCCCTAATTTTTGTACGGGTAATTGGTCTAACAATTTTATCGCGGTAATCGTCACCTGTTTCACTTAATAATCTTGGTGCATCTGTTGCCACAACTCTATACAAAACGGTAAGGTCAATGGTTACTTCAAGTCCGTCACTTGTTAACACTTTAATAGCATCATCGCCTACTTTATTGCCTTCATCGTGTACACCACTCATGGTATAATTTTGGGTTTTTACATCCAATTTTTTTACATCCAGCAAAGGATTGATAAAGTGCAGTCCGCTTCCCATAATATCTTTTTGAATGCTGCCGAATAGAATTTTAACACCTATTTCGCCGGCATCAATTTGTTTTATGCAAGAAGTAAATATTCCTAAAACAACAAATAAAAGGGCAATAACCCTGCCTGTACCAATAAATTTTGCTGTTGCGGGATTGTTTTTTGCCATTACATTAATAGCAATGAAAATTATGATTCCTAAAATTATGAATGCCATGTTTTTTTTGTGCAAGGTCAATTAAAAAAAGCATACCGTAAAAAGATGTTGAAGAATAACAGGTTAAATGCAAAAGATACCTGTAATTGTCGGCAATTGTATAAAAAATGAGGCAAAAATTAGCAGTTTGTAAAAAAATTGGCACTTCAGGCCAATCGATTGTAGCTTTCCTGCAAACAAAAGATAGTACAATTTTCTTAAAAGAAAATTTATCGCTGTCCCCCACAAAACCCGTTACAATGTTAGCATTGTAACGGGTTTATTTATTTAAAACAGGAAATAAAATCGCGTATTTTAAAAGATAAACGACTACTTGTTAAACAAGCTTAGAACAATTTATTAAAACATTTCAATTAATTATTTAACATCAATGGCATAACCAGCATCAGCAACTCTTCATTGGCATCAATTTCAGTTGGTTTTATAATACCCGCCTTGGCTGCTGTACTTAATTCAATTACAATTTCGGACGTTTCAGCAGCATTAAGCATTTCAATTAAAAACTTTGCATTAAATGCAATTTGCAGGTCTTCGCCATCCCACTGACAAGCCATGCGCTCGTTACCTTCAAAACTAAAATCTACATCTTGTGCAGCCAATTGTAATTCACTGCCACTAATGGTTAAGGCAACCTGGTTGGTGCTTTTATTGCTAAAAACACTTACCCTGCGCAAGGCGCTTTGAAAATCGTTTTTACTTACTTTTAATTTATATGGATTGTCAATGGGTATTACCACTTTATAATCGGGAAAACGGGCATCAATTAAACGACACACCAATTCGGTACCGCCATGCTTTACAAAAAGGTGGTTGGTGTTATAACTTATTGTTAGCTCATCACTATTATCCGGTAAAGCAGTTTTTAATAAGGTAAGTGGCTTCTTAGGCACAATAAAAGTATCAACTTTAGGACAGCTAACATCTTTTCTTTTGTATTTAACCAATCGATGTGCATCTGTTGCAACGCAGGTTAATCCTTTGGTGTCAAGTTCAAAAAATACACCGGTCATTGCGGGTCTTAAATCATCATTGCTTACTGCAAATAAACTTTTATTTATGGCGGTTACCAGTGCTGCGGAGGTCATGGTAAAGGCGTTGGCGTCATCCGCAAGCGGTTCTTTTGGAAAATTATCCGGATTTTCGCCCATCACTTTATATTTGCCATTATCGCTAGTAATTTCAACTCCAAAATTTTTATCAATTGTAAAAGTGAGTGGTTGCTCTGAAATATTCTTTAATGTATCCAACAAAATTTTTGCCGGTATACAAACCTTTCCGCCTTCTTTTGCTTCAATATCCAGGTGCACTTTCATTACGGTTTCTAAATCAGTTGCTACTACAGTTAGTTGGTTCTTTTCAATATCAAACAAAAAATCCTCTAAAATTGGAAGAACGGTATTGGCGTTAATAACACCGCTAATTTGCTGCAGTTGTTTAAGTAAGGCAGAGGAGGAAACAATAAACTTCATAATATAGTTTTATTAAAAATCAAAGATAAAATTTTGAACGATAAAGAACCAAGATATTTATAAGTTGGCATATTCTCGTTGCTATTAAAAATATTGCACAAGTAAAATCCATAAAGTGTACAATTAAGCAACAGGTACAAAATGAGTCAATTTTTAATGCTGCTTGTTTGGATAAAACCTTTAAAAAATCTACTACAAGTTATTAAATGATTCGATAACAAGCAGACTTTTAATTATATGCGTATATATGTGTATTGCCTATTTAGGTAAAGGCAGGAAATTATATTAATTTTGAATCAATAACAATGGCATTTACTCAACAACTCCAGCGATTTACTCCCCAACAGGCTTTACCCAAGGCAAAAACATATTGCGCCTATCAGGAAAGATGCCATACTGAAGTGCAGGATAAGCTTTTTGGCTTTGGTTTAAATAAGAATGAAACAGATGAAATTATCAGCAAACTCATTGAAGAAAATTTCTTAAACGAAGAGCGCTTTGCTATAGTTTTTGCCGGCGGCCATTTCAGGACCAAACAATGGGGACGTGTAAAAATTAAATATGAACTTAAAAAAAGGCAGGTAAGTGAATACTGCATTAAAAAAGCACTTGCTGCAATTGATTCAGCTGATTATTCGAAAACCCTTTACCGTATTGCAGATAAAAAAATAGCAACACTTAAGGGAGAAAAAAATATTTATATAAAAAAAAGAAAACTTCAGGACTTTTTATTACAGAAAGGTTACGAAAACGAATTTATTAAAGAAATTATAAATATCCTTTAGCAGCTACCATTTTTATTTTGTTGCCAGAGAAATATAATTTTTAAGTCTTTTAAAAGTTTGAGCCGAGGGGGATATAAATAGATCCCGAAAAATTTTTAATATCTTTTTTCTTAAAAGAGATGATAATTTGTTGTTGGAGGTATTGATTTGCATAAATGCTATTGCGATTGGTTTTTATTTTAACATTTTACACAAAATCACTGTTTATTAATTACAATAGAATGATATTATAAATATAATGATAATACATTGATTGTCTATTATTTATATTTATTAAAGTAAACCATATTTTAAAAAACACCTAAAACTTAACCGCTAAATAACCGCATGTTTAATCTTTTAAGAAATTCGCTCCTCAATAACTGTATTTTGTTTGGGTGCATCGGGTATTATTCCTAAATTTATATTGATGAAGGATATTTTTCATCATAATATTCCAATTTTCTGTAAATGGCCTTTTTAGACGATGTGCTGCAGCCTCCTACTTACGGGTGGACAACTGCTACCGGTGAATTTAGCAAGCCTACGGCTTCAATGATTTTTAAAGAGTTTTTTTTAAGGTTAAATGTATTCAAGGATAAAAAAAACTGGCTTCCTTTTTTTAGCTGGCTCAAAGTAATTTTACTAGTTCCGTTTTTGGTATTATTTGTTACCAAGTACTTTAATTTATGGTATTTAGGAGCAGCCTTTTTATACAGCATGGTATTAATGGGTACCCATGGTACTATTTGGTATCATCGTTATTGTACGCATGGCGCCTATACTTTTAAAAATAGCTGGTGGAAGTTTTTTACAAAAAATTTAGTCCTCAGTATTATTCCTGAAGAAATTTATGTAGTCTCCCACCACGTGCATCATGCCAAAAGCGATACCCCAGGCGATCCTTATTTTGCTGAAGGTGGATTTTTATATTGTTTCTTAGCAGATGTAAACCACCAGCCTATTGCTAAAAATTTATCTCAAAAAGATTATGAGCATGTGTTGCACTTAATGAAACATACCGGTTTGGATGGCAATGATTACGCCGCTTATCAAAAATGGGGTTCTTTTGCCAACCCGGTTTCGAGTGTTATGAACTGGGTACTTAACTGGGGGTTCTGGATTGGTGCTTTTTATTTAATGGGCGGCATTGGTCTGGTTTGTGCCATGTTTGGCGGGGCTGCTATTTGGGCTGTAGGTGTACGAACATTTAATTATGAAGGGCACGGTAAAGGATCAGATATGCGCCAGGAAGGTACAGATCATAATAAAGGCGATATGTCCATTAACCAAATTTGGCCTGGATATGTTGCCGGCGAATGGCACAATAACCACCACCTTTATCCAAAGAGTGCACGTTCAGGATTTTTACCATACCAGTTAGATCTGGCCTGGTGTTATGTAAAATTGTTGCACAGTTTTGGCGCGGTTACAAGCTATCGCGATAGCCGTAAAGATTTTTATAAAGATTATCATATTCCCTATTTGGAAAGTAAAAAAGCTTCCAAAATAATTAATAAAAAAGAATTGGTTGGCGAAAAAGTTAGCTAAAAATTAAAAAACCCATCGTCATAAAAACGGTGGGTTTTTTATTAAGCAGGATTAATTACTCTAATTGATAGTTCATCTAAACTAAAAAACTTTTTTCTGCAACTAAAATTATTTTAAAATTTAATAAAAGCGATTTGTTGCAGTTAAAATTAGGGGATTGATCATGCCCTGATATGATACGCTTTGGGTTGCACAAAGGCACGAATACCAATATAAGATAAAGTAGCTCCAAAACCCGATTGCCCCCTGCCCGACCAAGGTAAAGTTGCACTTACCCTGTCGCAACAATTCCAATAAACTGTTCCTGTATCCAGTTTTTCCATTACTGCTTCAGCACGCGAATAGCTTGTTGAAAATACGGCAGCCGTTAAGCCATAGCGTGTATCCTGCATTAATTGTATAGCTTCTTCATCATTGCCTACACTTTGTATACCTACAATTGGACCAAAAGATTCTTCCGTCATTAACAACATACCATGGTTTACATTTACCAATACCGCAGGTTCAAAATAATAGCCATCCCGTTCCAAAATATTTCCGCCGTGTAAAATTTTAGCACCTTTATTTATCGCATCTTCAACCTGACCAATTAAAAATTGCTGTTGCTCTTTTCTGCTAAGCGGGCCAATATCTGTTAGTTTGTCCAACGGGTCGCCAACCACCAATTTTTTACACTGTGCTACATATGACTCGACAAATTTATCATATATGTTTTCATGTACATAAATTCTTTCTACTGCACAGCAACTTTGTCCGCTATTGTACACCACGCCTTCCAAAGCATCAGCAGCAGCTTTATCAATATCAGCTACATCATCCATAATATACAAAGGGTCTTTTCCGCCAAGCTCTAATTGACAAGGCACCATTTTACCGGCAACTTTTTGTGCAATATATTTTCCGGTTTTATAACTTCCTGTAAAAAAATACCCGTCCAAAGGCAGGTCGAGCAGCATTTCTCCAATTGGCCCGGCACCGATTACTGTTTTAAAACAATCGGCCGGCACACCCGCCTGGTGTAAAAGATCCTGAATAAGCAAACCAGTCAACAGTGCATATTCTGACGGTTTATACAACACGGCATTGCCGCCAATAAGTGCCGGAATAAATACATTTACGCCAACCAAATACGGATAATTCCAGGCTGAAATATTGGCAATTACGCCAAGAGGTTCATATACAATTTTTTCTTTTGTAGCCCCTTCAGTTGTAATCCATTCTTCTTTTAACCAGGTTGCTGCATTGTCTATAAAATATTTAATTCTTGTCCGCGCACCATTTAATTCGTTGTAGGCTTGTTGCAATGGCTTACCCATTTCGGCCGTCAGGGTATTAGCAAGCTTGTCTTTATGTACATCCAATAAAATATAAAACTGCTCAATACAAGCTATACGTTGCGCTACTGTTTTTTTAGTCCAGATTTTTTGTCCCTTTTTTAATTGTTGAAACTTTAATTCAACTGTTTCGATGGTATCCTCTTCAATTTCTACCATAAGCTTTTCTGTTGCCGGGTTAATTATTTTCATGGTTATTTTTATTGTTACTGATGATTGCCGCTATAAATGCAGCCCTGATATTTTTTGCTGCCGGAGCATCAGATAAGTTAAATTTATACATTCTTTCGGGATGCCATTGTATGCCCAGTAAAAAGGAATGACCTTCTTTATTTATCCGTTCAATACCCTCAATTATTCCGTCATCTGCAACAGTATTAATTTGTAAGTCTTTTCCTAAAACATCAATTGCCTGGTGATGGGCACTATTAACAATCGTTCTTGCTACGCCGGTAATGGCATGCAATAAAGTACCGGCAATAATATTTATGCCATGTGCCTTATCCTGCTTATTAAATTGATGAACTGCAGATGAGACAATGCCAATATCCTGCACCAAACTGCCGCCCAGTATACAGTTTACCAATTGCATTCCCCTGCAAATGGCGAGTAGCGGAATTTTATGTAACTGACTTATCTCAAATAGTTCCCGCTCAAATGTGTCTCTTATTTCATTAAATTTTTCCGGTGCATTTGGGTAATCCGTTACGTCATTATTATAATTTTGGGGATGAACATCTACTCCGCCCGTTAGCACAATACCGTCCAATAACTTAATTGTTTCCGGTGTAGAATTTTCGTCAGATAAAGTAATTATTGTTATGTCTTCGGTTAAGCCAAGCCAGTTAATATAGTTTAACTGCTTTTCATCGGTACCGGTATAAGTAATACCAATTTTTATTACAGGTTTGTTCATTATAAGGCCTCCAGGTATAATTTTTTAAAATCTGCCCTCGAAACAGGCCTTGGATTATTGGGGTGGCAAAAATCTGCCAATGCCAAATCAGACAAGGTTTCAATATGTGATTCCTTAACGCCTATTTCGCTAAGCTTTGCCGGTAATCCAATTTGTTTGTTTAATAAAAACAAGTGGTCAATTACGGCTTCGCCGGATGTATTACCGAGCTCCATTGCAAGTGCCATTCTTTTAAATTCGGTTTCTTTGCCGGCAATATTAAAACGCATACCATAAGGCAGGTTGATGGCATTTGCCAAACCATGGTGTGTATCCAATAAAGAGGATAATGGATGGGCTAATGAATGTACCACACCCAAACCTTTTTGAAAGGCCACCGCACCCATCAGCGAAGCCATCATCATTTTACTTCTTGCTTCAAGCGTTGGATTATTTACTGCCTCAACGAGTGCCTGACTTATCAAATAAATTCCTTCCAAACCAATTCCACTGGCCATCGGATGAAAGTTTTTAGATACAAAAGCTTCCATATTATGTGTAAGCGCATCCATACCCGTTGCAGCAGTTACAAATGGCGGCAGATCCATCGTTAACAACGGATCGGCAAACACAATTTTCGCCATTAATTTGGGTGCAAATAAAATTCTTTTCCTATGCGTATCGTCTTCACTTATGATGGCACTTCTACCCACCTCACTTCCTGTACCACTTGTGGTGGGTACTGTTATAAAATAGGGCATTTCTTCTGTAACAAACTGGTCTCCGCCAATAAGATCATCATAATCAAAAAGATCCAGGTGATGGTTGATGCGCAACACAATGGCGCGGGCAACATCCATTGCAGCGCCGCCACCAATACCAATAATACAATCCCGATGGGTTGCTTTGTAAACATCTCCCCCTTTTAATACATCACTTTTAACCGGATTTTTATGAATGTCAGCAAACACTTCCACCGAAATAGCTTTCGCCTCCATGCGCTCTTTTATCTGCTTAAAAAAATCTAAACCCGCTACCAACGGATCGGTTACCAGCAAGGGTTTATTAAATCCGTTGGCAATTAAATAGTCCGGTAATTCTTTGCTAACACCGGCACCAAAACGAATGGTGGTTGGATAACTAAATTGTCTAATTACATTAAAATCAATCATAAAATGTTTTTTTAAAGGGCTGACTAACCAGCTTAAATTATTTCTAAATATCTTTTTAATTCCCAGTCGGTAACCACTTTATTAAACTGCGCCCATTCCCATTCTCTTGAAGCAGTAAAGTGATTCACAAAGCTTTCTCCAAATAACTCCCGCGCAATAACAGAAGTTTTCATGGCTTGTGTAGCATCCCACAAATTTTTAGGTAAAATACCGTTGGAGGTATTCGCATAGCCGTTACCGGTAGTAGCAGGAACGGTTAATTTTAATTGATGCCGGATACCGTACAAGCCTGCTGCAAGGCAAGCTGCCATTGCTAGATAGGGGTTACTGTCAGACCCCACAACCCTTGTTTCCAAACGAGCAGATTTTTCACCGGCAGGCAGGGCCCGCAACGCCGTGGTGCGGTTATCGATACCCCATGTTAAAGTGGTGGGAGCCCAGGCCCCTTCTACCAATCGTTTATAACTATTAATGGTGGGTGCCAGCATCGGCAAAATATAGGGCAGGCAAGCCAACTGACCAGCCATATAATGCTCCATCAAATTACTAATGCCATTGCCAGCATTTTTATCGTAAAAAAGATTTTTATTGGTTGCTTTATCCCATAAACTTTGGTGTACATGCCCGCTGCAACCAGGCAACTGTTCATTAAACTTCGCCATGAAGGTGGCCATTATTCCATGTTTAAAAGCAATTTGCTTTACACCGGCCTTAAAAAGCACCGCCCTGTCTGCCGCCTCTAAAATTTTTGAATACATAATGGCAGCCTCATATACGCCCGGACCGGTTTCGGTATGTAAACCTTCGATAGGCACTCCAAATTTTTTAAGTAACGTAAAAATATCATTAAAATAATCGCTTCTTTCGGCAGCCCGTTGCATGGAATAACCAAACATTCCCTGCGTTATAGGTTTTGCATCCCTGAATTTGCCGGCATACAATTCATCCGAATTATTAACCAGGTTAAACCATTCAAACTCCTGCGAAAAATAGGGCGTAAAAGAAGCGTCTTCCGCTTGCTGAATAATTTTTTTTAAAAGAGATCGCGGACAAATTTCCAGATCATTTCCTGCCGCATCTTTAAAATCGGCCAGAAAAAAAGGCGTATCATTTTCCCAGGGAATTCTTCTAAAAGTGCTGATATCTATTACTGCAGTAGCATCCGGATAGCCGCTGTGCCAGCCGGTGTAGGTACTGTTGGTATAGGCAATATCACCGGCATCCCACCCAAAAATTACATTGCAAAAACCAAAACCTTTTTCGATTATAGAAGCAAATTTTTCGAAGCTGATAATTTTACCGCGTAAAATTCCATCAATATCAGTAACTGCAATTTTAACCTTATCGGTCTGTTGCTCTTTTAATTGATCCAGTATTTCGGTTATAGTTGGAGCTTGGTTAGACATTATTTTTTCTTTTAACTATAAAATGAAACCAAATATAAGACAGTGCCAGTACAGCAAAGAAAATGCACGATAATTTAATATTGAGACTAACCATCGCCACCATCGAAATAAGGCCAATAACTAAAGCAATTATAGGAAAGTAAGGATAGAGCGGCACCCTAAAAGGCCTTATTAAATCGGGCTCTGATGCACGCAATTTCAACAAAGAGATCATACCAAAAATATACAATACGATGGCGCCAAAACAAGCGATGGTTATAATTTGTCCGGTTTGTCCGGTTAGCAAGGCCAATATGCCCAGCAGCAGGTTTAAAATTAATGCGTTGGCCGGTGTTTTAAACCTGGGATGAATAACGCCAAAAGTTGTTGGGATACAGCCTGTTTTACCAAACTCGTAGGTAGCGCGGCTTGCAGCCAATATCAACCCATGAAAAGAAGCCACCAATCCCAACAAACCAATGCCAATTAATAAGTGATAATATAATCCGGAATTGCCCGTTATTTGTACCAGGGCCATGGGCAATGGGGAGTCTGAAGCTGCCGCACCGGGCGTCGAATACACTATTTTTTCCCATCCTCCCACACCAACGGAAGCAATAAAAACAAGTACGCATATTATGACCAGTGTAATTATAGAAGACCCGAAACCTTTTACTATATTTTTTTGAGGATCAACGGTTTCTTCTGCCACATTTGCAACGCCTTCCAGGCCAAGAAAAAACCAAATGGCAAATGGTATGGCAGCCCAAACCCCCATTATTCCATGTGGTAAAGCATTGTGCGTTAGGTTAACCCATTGAAAATGCGGTAGAGTAATACCACTAAAAAGAAGCAGTTCCCCCACCGCAAAAATGGTTATGACCAACTCAAATATTGCCGCGGCCTTTACACCATAGATATTTAATGCAGTAAAAATAATATATGCTGTTATGGCAATGGAAATAATAGAAAATTGAGGAAAAAACAAGTTAAAATAAGCTCCGATGGCGGCTGCAATTGCCGGGGGCGCAAATACAAATTCAATTAGTTGGGCCATGCCTGCAATAAAGCCCATGTCTTTGCCAAATGCCCTGTTGGTGTAATCAAATACACCACCTGCTTTTGGTATAGCACAGGCTAATTCTGTATAAGAAAAAGTAAAGGTTATATACAATATAATGATGAAAAAGGTGGCAATTGCAAGTCCCAAAGTGCCGCCTTCTGCCAGGCCCAGGTTCCAGCCAAAATACATTCCCGAAATGGCGTAACCTACTCCCAGTCCCCATAGCATCATTGGGCCCAGGGTTCTGTTTAATTGGCGGGTTTTAATATTGCCTTCTACTAACTTGTCTTGAGCCATCGAAATTTTTATTTGGTTTAATGAAAAAATTTGTTGTTAAAAACATAGGCTGGTACAAATTTAATAATAAGAGCAATCGGGGGCAGGGAGGATGTAATTTTTATAGGAACAGTTAGTTTAAAATTTTTAAACCCTATTATTGGTTGAGGCCAATATACAACATTTATGCGCTTCCGGATATTTGAATAATGCGGTAACCGATTTTTGTTGAATCGAATTATATACTTTTGTTGCCAACATAATATATGACCATGAAATTATTAGCAGGCAAAGTTGCCATTGTTACAGGTGCAGCAAGAGGTATTGGAGAAGGGATCGCATTAAAATTCGCCGCCCAGGGTGCCGCAATAGCGTTTACCTATGTTAGTGATAGCAGCCGGGAAAAGGCAATATTACTGCAGGATAAAATAACAGCCATGGGTATCAAGTGCAAGGCCTACCAAACCAATGCAGGTGATTTTGCTGCCTGTGAAATTTTTGTAAATGATGTATTAAAAGAATTTGTACAAATAGATATTTGCGTAAACAATGCCGGCATATCAAAAGATAATTTATTGTTGCGCATGACGGCAGAACAATGGGATGATGTTATGCAGACCAATTTAAAGAGTGTATTCAACATGACCAAGCAAGTTATTCGGCCAATGATGAAGGCAAAGAGCGGCAGCATAATTAATATGAGCAGTATTATTGGCGAAATGGGTAATGCCGGCCAAAGTAGTTATGCTGCAAGTAAGGCTGGTGTTATTGGTTTTACAAAAAGCATTGCCAAAGAAATTGGAAGCCGTAATATTCGTTGCAATGCTATAGCGCCGGGTTTTGTAGAAACAGATATGACAAGTTATTTAAAAGACGGCGATGGTGCAGATAAATACAAAGCCACTATACCGCTGGGCAAATTTGGTACAACTGAAGATATTGCAAATGCGGCATTATTTTTAGCCAGCGACATGAGCAGTTATGTTACCGGGCAGGTAATTAGTGTTTGTGGGGGATTAAATATTTAAATCCTTTTATAAAGGAAAAATATTTTTTTTTTCCTTTATAAGGTTAGTTTGTCATGAAAATAAGTGTTTCTGTAATATAGCTATTTTATAATTACACATATATTTTTAAATACTATACGATTATATAAAATCGATTACCAACATGCCCACTTCTGCCTATTTCTTGCGCATTTTATTCCTGTCATAAAAATGTTAACTTTTATTTATTCTGTAACATTCTTGCTGCGCAGCATATATATTTGCAAAGAATGAAATTAAAAAATTTACTTACCGCATTTTTAATACTGGTCTTAGTATTACAAGTATTGCCCGTCAGGCAAGCGGTACGATATTTTTTAATTGATAACCAAATGGCAGAAGAAATTTTACATGTTGAAAAAGGTGCAACTAAAGATTTTCGCCTGCTGGAGGATGATCATAAATATTTACCCGAAACGGCTTATTTTTCTCATCAGTATATTTTTGTAAATAATATTCCTGCTTTACATTATTCAGAAACTTTACCCCTGTTTCACTCAGCAGATATTCATACGCCCCCTCCAAACATAGCCTGAATAAATAATTTATAATAACTGAAAATAACATTCAGCACTTTAAATAATGGTGTAATTCCCCGGTATTAATCTTGCAATTTTAAGGTACTTTATCTTATAAGATAATAAGCCATAGGGTAATCAATACCATCGATGATCCAATATTTTTTAAACTATTCAGCGCATAATAGCTATCATAAAATATACTGTTCCGGCAGATAGTAATTGCTATTGGTGAAGCTATATTAATATTATTACGGCCTTATTGCAGGCGCATCTAAACCCAACAAAACTTTGTTAACATGAAAAAATTCATTCAAAATAGCGTCTCAGATTTTTCTTCTTCCATCGTAGTTTTATTGGTGGCACTACCGCTTTGCTTAGGCATAGCATTAGGCTCAGGAGCCCCTTTATTTTCAGGCATAATTGCCGGTGTGGTTGGAGGCATTGTGGTGGGTTTGGCAAGCGGATCAAATTTAAGCGTAAGTGGACCTGCTGCCGGTTTAACCGTTATTGTAGCTACGGCCATTTTGAAACTGCAAGTATTTGAAGCTTTTTTATTGGCAGTAGTAATTGCCGGTATCATTCAAATAATTTTGGGGTTTATAAAGGCAGGTGTTATTGGTGATTATATTCCAAATTCGGTTATTAAAGGAATGTTGGCAGCCATTGGTTTAATCCTTATTTTAAAACAGTTTCCCCATTTGATTGGCTACGATGCCGATTTTGGTGGCGATGAAAGTTTTGAACAGGACAATAAGCAAAATACCTTTTCTGCTTTAACGCATGCCCTCGATTACATCACTCCCTCTGCTATTGTTATTGGTGCCACAGCCCTGCTGATTTTAATATTGTGGGAACAGAAATTTATGAAAGCACAAAAATGGTTACAGGTCATTCCCGGTCCATTGGTGGTGGTTTTATCCGGCACCCTACTTAACGAATATTTTAAGGCATATCAACCAGACCTTGCTTTAGCATCCAAACAACTGGTGACCTTACCTATTGCAGCAGGTTTAAATGAATTTGTCAGCTTCTTTACTTTTCCGAAATTACAATACCTGCGAAATCCGGAGGTGTGGATAACTGCATTTACCTTAGCCATAGTGGCAAGTCTGGAGACATTATTAGGTATTGAAGCAGCAGATAAATTAGATCCGCTAAAAAGGGTAACACCACCAAACAGAGAATTAAAAGCACAGGGTTTAGGTAATATAATATCCGGATTATTGGGTGGGCTACCGCTTACTTCTGTAGTGGTTAGAAGTTCGGCCAATGTAAGTGCCGGTGCAAAAACTAAGGCATCCACAATTTTTCATGGTATATTTTTGTTATTGTGCGTAGCGCTTATTCCCTTTGTTTTAAATAAAATTCCCTTATCTGCCCTTGCTGCCATCCTGATTTTTACCGGTTACAAATTGGCTAAGGTTTCGTTGTTTAAAGAATTTTACTTAAAAGGATGGGACCAGTTTATGCCTTTTGTAATTACCATTATTGCAATCCTTACCACGGATCTTTTAAAAGGAATACTCATCGGTATTGGCGTTGGTTTATTTTATATGATTCGCAGCAATTTCAGGTCCTCCGTTTTTATTGTAAACGATAACAATAAATATTTGTTTCGATTAAGAAAAGATGTATCTTTTTTAAATAAACCAATCGTTAAAAAAAAGTTGGAAGAAGTTCCTAAAAATGCATTTGTTTTGATAGATGCTGCAAGGGCAGATTTTATCGATAAAGATGTAATTGAAGAAATTAATAATTTTATAGTGCACGCACATTTAAAAAACATAAAAGTAGAAATCAAGAAAAGTCAGTACAAGACCGACCACCAATTATTTAACGACTCAACATTTAATTAATATTTATGCAGACTTACGAAAAATTATTACTCGAAAATAAAGCCTGGGCACAAGAACGCGTTGAAGATGATCCTGATTTTTTTAAGCGTTTATCGGAACTTCAATCGCCCGAGTTTTTATGGATCGGGTGCAGCGACAGCAGGGTACCTGCCAATGAAATAACCGGCACCCAGCCCGGAGAAATTTTTGTACACCGCAATATTGCCAACCTAGTTGTACATACTGACACCAATCTTTTAAGCGTGGTAGATTATGCTGTTACACACCTGGAAGTAAAACACATTATTGTATGCGGCCATTATGGTTGCGGAGGTATAAAGGCGGCGATGAGCAACACCGATTACAACCAGGTTCTAAATATGTGGTTGCGAAATATTAAAGATGTTTACCGACATCATTTTACTGAATTGAATGGCATAAAAGAAGAAGAGGCAAAATTAAACAGGCTAACCGAATTAAATGTTATGGAGCAGGTGATGCATCTGGCAAAAACATCTATCGTACAAAAAGCCTGGCAGCGCCGTAATGGACCCGATTTACATGGATGGGTATATGGCTTAAAAGATGGTTTGATTAAACCTGTTTTTGAAATGAAAGCTAATGCAGCGATTGATCCATTGTATGAGTACCACAATTTTAGAAGTGATAACCGCTAAGCGCATTAATATGATAAGGTAAATCACCGCCGTGGATGGTGTATCACCATCCACAAGCAAGCAGAATCTTGAATTGAGTGTATTCTTTCACTCCAATACAATGAATCACCCTACAAAAAATGGGGCAATCCCACGCCGTGGATGGTGTGTCTCACCATCCATTCGCGCCGTGGAGAGCCCGCTTCCGTTTATCCCGGTAATACAAATGTAAACCCATTTTAGGATTACATTAAAAGTGTACATTTATACCAGGATTATTAATCAAGAGTGTAAACTTTTTTCAGGACGAGTCACTATGTTAACCCTGAATTCACGCCGTGGATGGTGTCTTCCCGCCGTGGATGGTGTCTCACCATCCACAAGCAAGCAGACTCTTAAATTAAGCGTATTCTTTTACTCCAGCACAATGAAATACCTTACAAAAAATGGAGCATAAAGATTTTAAATATCATGCAAAAAGAAATTCGCATACGGATTTAAACGAAATTTATTTTTGGACAACAACGATAAATAATTGGCAACATCTTTTAAAGAAAGATGAAAATAAAATGATCGCAATTGCAAGCCTGCAATGGCTTGTAGAAAAGAAGTTGGTGAAAATTTATGGTTATGTCATTATGCCCAACCACATCCATCTTATTTGGGAACAATTAAAATTAAATGGAAAGGAATTGCCAAAGAATAGTTTTGAAAAATTTACCGCAAAGTCATTGCTGAAAACTTTACAAAATAACAAAGAAACGGCATTGAAAAATTATGTATTTGATGGGATAGACAGGCAATACAATATCTGGCAAA
>JAYTHI010000297.1:0-10139 GCA_043732685.1 Ferruginibacter sp.
AATACAAATTATACATTTTCAATAAATGAAGCCCCTGCGCAGACTGCCTTTAAAAACACCCGTAATTGCATAAGCCGCCTCATTGGGTTCGGTCCGCCATGGGCGGGATTCAATAAAAAATGCGCAGCTTATTTTTTTGAAAGAAGCCAATGGAGCGGCGTTGCAGTTACGCAGCCCGCCGGCTGTGGAGGCGAAGGGTATGCCGCAAAAAACTGGTGCTAAATTCAAAAAATACGACTCATAAATTATAAGGCTTAAGAAATAGTCGGTTTTTTTAATGTTAACCAAGCTTACCTAATGACAGTTATGTTTTTTAAAGCGCTACATTTTAAAAAGGTAAAAAACAGCTTAAAATGGCAGGTTTGCGAATGATCTATCTAATCCTATAAATTTATTCGTTTACTGCAATTATTAAATTTCTTCTATTAACTTAAGTCCTTTTGTTTGCGACATATTTTTTTCTGCTGAATATTTTTATATCACGCTATTATGAAGGGAAGAAATAAAATACATCTGACCATTTATCCTGTTCAGTTTCCAATTAAATAATAAAACCATAAGCTTTTTGATAGAAACAGATTTGCTTCAAATTTAGCAATGAAATTTGCCGCTGAAATAAAAAATTAATGAAAAAAATATTACTAGCAGCGTTTACATTATTGTTTTTTAATTTGGTAAAAGCACAAGCTCCGGCAGGGCAAAATATATTAAAAGGTAAGGTTACAGATTCAGCTTCTACGGCAGCATTGGAATATGCCACCATCTCCTTATTCGTTAAAGGAAGTACAAAACCTTTAAACGGCACGGTAACAGATAAGCTGGGTAAATTTATTTTGAAAGATATTCCGGATGGGATCTATACTATCCATTTTGAATTTATTGGTTACCGTACCATCATATTAGCTGATGTTGGCCTTACAAAAAATACCGTAGTTGAAGAAAATATTGCTTTACTTTCAAAAAAAACAGATTTACAGGGAGTGGTGGTAATAGCCCAGCAAAAGCTGGTTGAAAATAAGATTGACAAAATTATTTTTAATGCGGAAAAGGATATCACTTCTCAAAGTGGCGTAGCAACAGATGTATTGAAAAAAGTACCGCAGGTTAGTGTAGATGTAGATGGTAATGTTCAACTGGCAGGAAGCGGCGGAGTTCGTTTTTTAATTAATGGCAAGCCTTCCACAGCATTCGGAAGTAATATAAATGATGTTTTACAATCTATTCCCGCAAACCAGATAAAAAGTATTGAAGTTATTACCAACCCCGGTGCTAAATATGATGCGCAGGGAATGGGTGGCATCATTAATATTATTTTAAAAGCCAACAATGCAAAAGGATATAATGGCAATGTATCTTTAAACGCCGGCACCCGTATGGAAAACGGTTCCCTTAATGTAAACATGCGCAATAATAATTTTGGGGTCAATGCTTTTTTTAGCGGTAATGCCAGGTTGCGCAGCACAACGCCTTCAGTTAGTGATAGACTTACCAATGAGGGAACCACAACAACTTTACTACATCAGGAAGGTGCAGGAAATTTTATCCGTCACGGTATTCAAAGAGGTGGTGGTTTCGATTGGACTATAAAAAAACGCACCAGCATTACAGGTAATATTAGTTTTAATAATTTTGGTTTTAGCAGCAATGGTTATACTGATCAAAGTTTATTTACAGATAAAAACAGTAATCAGGCACCCTTATTAACCCTGCTTAATAATAGCCAGCGCTACACTTTTAATAATACCGATGCAGGCTTAAATTACAAACGTAATTTTGCTAAAGAAGATCAGGAATTAAATGTTGGATTTAATTACAGTACAGAAAAGGAGAAAGGCTATGCAAATAGCGACCAATTTCAATTACCACAGGATAGTCTGTTTTATGGAGCGCATAGTTATAACCCGGGTAAAACTACTGAGCTAAATGTAAATATAGATTATGCACAACCTATTAAAAAAGATGTAATTCTTGGATTTGGAACCAAGGGTGTTTTTACCGATATAAAAAGTATATCGGATGTATTGCAGTACCAGCCTGTATCTCAGGAATATTTGCCAAGTTCTTCTTTATCAAATAATTTAGAATACAAACAAAAAGTATATGCAGCTTATGCAGAATTGAGTTTTCCGGTTAGTACCTTATTTAATGCAAAATTGGGAGGCCGTTATGAGCGTACCGAAATTAACAGTTACTATTCAAATGCACAGGTACAGGCTAAAGTACCCGGTTATAATACCTTTGTACCTTCAATTTATTTTAGCAGAAAAATTGGAGAGAATCAAACGGTTAAACTTAGTTACAGTAAACGTATTGAGCGACCGGGTTATGATGACCTTAATCCTTTTGTAAATACCAGTGATCCTAAAAATTTAAACACAGGTAACAGTAATCTTAAACCGGAATTGGGCTATCGTTATGAACTTGGTTACAATCGTGATTTCGGTAAAATAGGATCTGTTATGGTAAATCTATTTTACCGCATCAACAAAAATGATATTCAGCCCTATATTGTTTTTTATCCAACCTATGTTGTAGGTAATATTACATTTACAAATGTCGCTGTTAGCACCAGGCAAAATATTGGGGAAGAGCAAAACCTGGGCATTAATTTATTTGGTGATCTTCATCCCAATACCAAATTAAATATTCGCAGCAATGTATTTTTATTTCGCAGGCACACCATTAATACCCTGGATGCCGGATATAATTACAACAGTTTTAATTATCGTTTTAACATTAACACCAGTTACCAGTTTACCGGCAATTTAGTAGCGGAGTTTTTTGGTAATTTCAATTCGGCCCGAAATGAGGCGCAGGGTAGGTATCCATCTTTTACAACGTATAGTTTTGCTATTCGCAGACAATTTTTAAAAAAGAAGGCCAGTATTGCATTAAATGCGAACAACTTTTTTAACAATTATGTAACCCAAAAAACAAATTTATTCGGACCATCATTTACCGTGGTAAGTCAGCGGCAGATACCCTTTCGCTCTATCAGTTTAAATATTGCCTGGAAATTTGGAAAGCTCGATTTTAAAAAAGATAAACAAGAACCGGAACAGAATAATGCACCCTCTCCTGAATAATTACGGATGCCTGATATACGCGGATAAATTATCCTGAAGCTTGTTTTAATTTTATTGTGATGACGATAAAGAAGCACTAAGCCTGACAATCTTTGCTATAACCAATAGTCTTAAATTAATGTCATTTTATCGGGTTAAAGGGTTGGCTTAGTAAGTCTATATTTTATCTGCTACCATTAAAGCAATAATAAAATGTTATAGGATCTGTTAAATAATTTTACCCCCTTCTATTTATACAATTTGTGCTCCGTAATAATTAGAAAAATAGAAGTTTCATCGTATATTATTTATCGAAGCTGCAAAACATTTGGCGATAACGTGGTGGCCACGCCCGTATTTATTAAGATATTCTGCTTAACTTTCGATACCTAATATAATATAACTACATGAAAAAATTATTGAATTTTAAAACCTTCTTTGTTTTAACGGTTTTATTTACAGCCTGTTCTCAAAAGCATGCTTCAGATGATAAAGCAGGTATAAGTAATAATCCTTTTGCCAAATCAAGTACGCTTCCTTTGGAGGCACCCGCATTTGATAAAATAAAAGATGCTGATTTTAAGCCGGCAATTGAAGAAGGAATAAAGCAGCAGCAGGAAGAGATTGCCAAAATATCCAACAATACGGCTGCACCTGATTTTGAAAATACCCTGGTAGCTTTAGAAAAAACGGGGAGCATGTTAAAAAGGGTAAACAATGTTTTTTCCTTGCTTACCGGTGCAAATACAAATGCTGTTTTACAAAAAGTACAGGAAGATGTAGCCCCTCAATTAGCCGCCAACGAAGACGCAATTTATTTAAACTCAAAACTTTTTAAAAGAATTGTTGCGGTAGCGGAGCAAAAGGATACATTTAAATTGGATGCAGAAAGTTTGCGTTTATTGCAATATTATAAATTGAAATTTGAATTGGCAGGAGCCAATCTTTCAGATAGTGATAAAGCTGTTTTGAAACAACTTAATGGAGAAGAGGCTACTTTAAGTGCAAAGTTCACTAATCAACTATTGGCAGCTACAAAAGCTGCTGCCTTAGTTATAACCAATAAGGCCGAATTAGCCGGTTTGTCTGATGCCGTTATTGATGCTGTTGAAATAAAAGACAGTTCAAAAAAGGGAACCGGTAAATGGGTGCTGTCTTTACAAAATACTACACAGCAACCGAGTCTTCAACTGCTTTCAAATAGGGCCACCCGCCAAAAATTGTATGACGCTTCCTGGACAAGAACAGAAAAAGGCGATAGTAATGATA
The DNA here is from genome assembly GCA_043732685.1 of Ferruginibacter sp. Classification (GTDB taxonomy): domain Bacteria; phylum Bacteroidota; class Bacteroidia; order Chitinophagales; family Chitinophagaceae; genus Ferruginibacter. Next base: position 4,335 of record JAYTHI010000297.1, read on the forward strand.
CCCGAAAAATTATTGAAAGGCTTGCTCAAATTAGAGCGCAGCAGGCTAAAATACTGCATTTTAAAAATTATGCCGAATGGAAATTGCAGGACCAGATGGCTAAATCTCCCGCCACTGTACAACAATTCTTTGACCATTTAATTCCTGCTGCAACTGGAAAAGCTACCAGTGAGGCTGCTGAAATACAAGCAATGATCGATACCCAAAAAGGTGGCTTTAAGCTGGAACCCTGGGATTGGAATTTTTATGCCGAACAGGTACGCAAAGCAAAATATAATTTAGACGACAATGAAGTAAAACCTTATTTCGAATTAAATACGGTATTGACAAAGGGCGTTTTTTATGCGGCCAATTTATTGTATGGTTTAACCTTTACGGAACGTTTCGATCTTCCTGTTTATCAGGCGGATGTCAGGGTTTTTAATGTGATTGATAAAGATGGTAGTCAATTAGGCCTTTTTTATTGCGATTACTATAAAAGAGATAATAAAAATGGTGGTGCCTGGATGAGTAATATGGTAGGGCAGTCGAAGTTATTGGGTACCAAACCCGTAATTTATAACGTTTGTAATTTTGCAAAACCATTAGCCGGACAACCTGCATTAATAAGTTATGCTGATGTAATAACGATGTTTCATGAGTTTGGTCATGGTTTGCATGGTTTGTTTGCTAACCAGCAATACCCCAGTTTATCCGGCGCCAATACCGCGCGGGATTTTGTAGAGTTTCCCTCACAGTTTAATGAAAACTGGGCTTCAGATACAGCCGTTTTTAACCATTACGCTGTGCACTATAAAACTGGTGCAGCAATGCCAAAGGAATTACTGGAAAAAATAAAAAGGGCGTCCACTTTTAATAAGGGGTATTCCCTTACGGAGCTTGTGGCAGCGGCGCAATTAGACCTTCAATGGTTTACGCTTTCGGCAGATGCACCTTTGCAGGATGTTGATAAGTTTGAAATCGCCGCACTTCATGCTACTGGTTTAGATTCACCCCAGGTTCCCCCCCGTTATCGTTCCAGTTATTTTTTACACATTTGGTCTAATGGATATGCTGCAGGGTATTATGCCTATGCCTGGACGCAAATGTTATCGCAAGATGCCTTTGCCTGGTTTCAAAATAATGGCGGACTTACCCGGGCTAATGGACAGCGTTTTAGAGATATGATTTTATCCCGTGGAAATACCTTGATCTATGCAGATATGTTCAGGAAATTTACAGGTCATGACCCTGATATCAAACCAATGCTTGTTAAAAATGCAATGTATAAATAGATAAGTTTAATGTTCAGGCTTTATAAGCCATGCCTTTCCAGAAATGATGGTGCATTGTTTTTTGTTAAGCTGTTTAATGCGTTGATATTTTATAGAATAGCCGTTTAAATTTTAGGAATTTTAAATTTTGTACGGAAGTAGTATGCAGTAAGTCCTAAATTAAATGTTTAAATGTTTATTACTGTAGGTTAAACTTTTTGGATTGTACCTGCATCATTTTATTTCTAAATTTTTTTGAGCTCAAATTTTAAGTTATGTTTTTATAGGAAGTTTCCTCCTTGAATTTATCAGGCCTTTTAAAAGATTGAAAATTAAGGTATGTGGATATTAAGGTATGATTAAATTAAAATTTCATTTGATCTTCCTATGTTTATATTGATTTAAATTGATGGGGCTGAACTTTTTTGATTTGCATTTTGTTTAAATATCGCTGCAAAAGATTTGCTTAAAAGTTTATAAGCTTCACATTTTTTGATATAATGGTTAAATTAAATCGGATAATATGAAATACAATGAAATGGTAGCGCTTATTGGAAAAGAAGAAGAAACGCTTTTTAGCCACCAGTGTGCAACCATAACAAAAGATAAATTGCATTTACCGGGATCTGACTTTGTTGATAGGATTTTTTCTATATCCAACAGGTCAATTCTAACTATGCGAAACCTGCAGCAGATTTTTAATTCAGGCAGATTAAGCGGCACAGGTTATCTCTCAATTTTACCGGTAGACCAGGGTGTAGAACATAGTGCAGGAGCGTCATTTAGTGCCAATCCCATTTATTTTGATCCTGAAAATATCATTAAACTCGCCATTGAAGGGGGGTGTAATGCGGTAGCAAGTACCATTGGTGGGATGGGTATTGTTGCAAGAAAGTATGCCCACAAAATTCCATTTATTGTTAAGCTTAACCATAATGAATTACTAACCTACCCAAATAAATTCGATCAGATAATGTTTGGATCTGTATACGATGCCTGGAACCTCGGTGCCGCAGCAGTTGGAGCTACCATTTATTTTGGATCTCCCGAGAGTGACCGGCAGATTACAGAAGTTGCCAAAGCTTTCGAAGAGGCACATAAGTTGGGGATGGCTACCGTTTTATGGTGTTATCTTAGAAATAATAGTTTTAAAAAAGACGGGGTTGATTATCATGTTGCCGCCGATCTTACCGGACAAGCCAATTACCTTGGCGCAACTATACAGGCTGATATTGTAAAACAAAAATTGCCTGAAAACAATGGAGGATTTAAGGCACTCAACTCAAATGAAATAGTGTATGGAAAATTTGATGAGCGCATGTACTCCGAGCTTTCCTCCGATAATCCTATTGATCTTTGCAGGTACCAGGTTATAAATTCCTTTATGGGCAGGGCGGGTTTAATTAATTCCGGTGGGGCATCAATACCTAAAACAGATACTAAGGAAGCTGTTCGAACAGCAATCATTAATAAACGCTCCGGTGGAATGGGGATGATTTCAGGAAGAAAATCTTTTCAAAAATCTTTTAAAGAAGGTATTGATCTACTGCACGATATTCAGGATGTGTATTTAGATCCTTTAGTAAATATTGCCTAGCGATAAAATAATTTTGAAGGCTTTAAAATAACATACCAATACTAATAAAACAAGGTAAATTTTTATATTATTTGGTTGAATAAAAAAACATCAAAGTAAATCTGTCCGGGAATAAAAACCTTTTTTAATTGATAATTTATATTCATTTCCGGATGATTTTATTTAACAGGTTTAACAGGTTACTATATATTTTGGATTAAATAGTTGTTTTTTAAGAGCTGCAAACACAATTTGCAATATTAATTTTTTCTATAAAATTTCTTATTTTTATCAGATGCGTGAAGGAATGTTCATTAAAAAAAATGTGGATAAATGGAATGCCTACCAGCATTCCCAAACCAATGATCCCGATGAAACTGCAGAACGTTTTATTACCCTGATCGACGATCTTTCTTATGCAAAAACTTTTTATCCTAAAAGTAAAGTTACCCGATGGATCAATAGCATTGCCGCTGGTATTTATCAAAATATCTACCAAAATAAAAAGGAAAAATACAATAGAATTTTTACTTTTTGGAAATTTGAACTACCGCTTCTCTTTAAGAAATACCATAAAATTTTATTAGTCACCTTTATTGTTTTTTTTATTTTTGTTTTAATAGGCGTTTTAGGATCTATAAAAGATGATAATTTTATACGCGGTATTTTAGGTGATAATTATGTTGACATGACGGAGGATAATATTGCAAAAGGAGATCCATTTGGTATATACAAAAGTGAAAACCCTTTTAGCATGTTTGTGCAAATTGCCATGAACAATAGTTTTATAGCCTTGCTGATGGTTATGGGGGGTGTTTTACTGGGCATTCCGACTATTTTTTCGATGTGGCAAAATGGTTTAATGCTCGGTTGTTTTCAATATATGTTTTTTGCCAAAGGAATAGGTATGAAATCCGTTATGGTTATTTGGGTACATGGTACTATCGAAATATTATCCTTGGTCATAGCTTCAGCCGCGGGTTTTATAATTGCACATGGTACACTTTTTCCGGGTACATTTTCAAGACTTGTCGCTTTTAAAATCGCTATAAAGGATGCATTGAAAATTATGATAACCCTTATTCCGCTATTTATTATTGCCTCCTTTTTTGAAAGTTACCTAACCCATTTAATGAGCAATACGTACAGCAAACAAAATAATGCAGGTATGCCGGTTTGGGTTAGTGCAATCATTCTCTTATTATCTTTGGCCTTTATTATCTGGTATTTTATCGTTTATCCCATTAAGCTCCACAAAAAATTAGATGCATTTAATTTCGATCTTTTATCTATAAAATCGATTGTCATAAAATGAGGTATTTTAAAATAGTATCGCACTTTCTATTCTATTTTTTTATTACCCAACAATGCTATGCGCAGGATACAGAATATGTTTACAAGGATTCTTCCATCATTAAAATGGATGCTGCTGATGCCGTAGCGCCAATAAATAAGCCAAAAAAGGAATTGTTATTTCACCAGGATGAAGCGCTGGATAGTACTTTAAATCAACAAAAAAATAATAAGTCAAATGATTCTGCAGAGGCCTTAAAAAGTAATACAAGTTTTGCCTATGCAAAAAATTTGGATAGCCTCCTTAAACAAGCTCAAAAACATCAGGAATCCAGAAGTCTGATTGTTCCCGGAGAAAGAAGTTCCTGGTTAGAGCGTTTTTTTACTTCCGAATTTACAAAGATATTTTTTTGGATATTGGCTGCAATCTTTGTTGGCTTCATTTTGTATAAATTATTATTGACCGAAGGAATTTTTCAAAAAAAAATCACCAATAGTAGGGTGCAAATTGTAAATGATACTGATGACGATCTTTCACCATTAACCAATTACCAAAGCCTGATATCCCGATCCGTTAATAATAAAAATTACAGGCTGGCTATCCGGTACCATTTTTTGCAGACCTTGCAAAAACTTGCAGCAAAAGGTGCCATTCAATATGCTGCCGATAAAACAAATTATCAATATAGCACAGAACTTTATGGCAACCCGAATAGGGATAATTTTTTAGCTTTAACCATAAACTATGAGTATGCCTGGTATGGCGATTTTAATATTACCGATACCATGTTTGAAAGAATACAAAATAATTTTTTAGCTTTTAATAACAACCTATAATATTTGATTAATTTTCTTAAATATTGTTCGCTATCTTTTTTGTTGCTATTGCTTCTGGCAGCTTGCAAACAGGAAGGCCGTATGCCATCGTTAAAGGAAACGTATTCGCAAAAAGATAAAATACCTTTTGGCAGTTTTGTATTTTTTAACCAGCTTCAATTGCTTTTTAACCAAAACGCTATCAATACAAAAAAAATAAATTTTGAAAAATTTTGGCATGAAAATGCTGATACGAATTCGCTGTATATTACCATTACCAAAAATCTTTTTTTGTCAAAGGCTGATGAAAAAGCCATGCTGAATTTTGTTGCTGATGGCAATACCATTTTTATAAGTAGCCAGCATATTGATAGTACTTTGTTGGATTCTCTGGGTTGCAAAGTTGCCTTAAGTTCACCGTTAAATGAAACACTGGAAAGTATTAAAAATACCGCTGTTTCTGTGGGCAAAACTTATTATTCAGATTCTGGTACGTACAGTTATTTTTATTTCCCTTTTGTTAATCATTTTACTACTGTTGACACAGTTTCAACAAATGTTTTAGGAATCAATGATGTTGGACCTAATTATATCGAAATAGTATATGGCCGGGGAAGGTTTTACCTGCACTGCGAGCCAAGAGCATTCAGCAATTATTTTTTGTTACAAAATAAAAATTACCAATACCTGCAAAATGTATTTGCATTTAATAATAGGGTACCCGATCATTTGTATTGGGATGACTTTTATAACAAAAGAAATTTTCCCTCAAATGGTAAAGAAGGTAAAAGTGGTTTATCCTTATTGTTGCAGTATCCATCCATGGCCTGGGCATTTTGGTTGGTATTAATACTGGTAGGCCTGTAT
>JAYTHI010000298.1:0-10008 GCA_043732685.1 Ferruginibacter sp.
GTAATTTCCGCATATTGCTTTACAAGCCGCTCAGTTAAAAAAACAATATTAATTTTATATTTGAGCAGGTCGTAAATGGAAACAGACTCATTTTTAAAAAGTAATTTCTTTTCCTTATTTACATTGGCTACTGCAATAATTTTATCAACAAGTATGGAATCATTTTCAGGTACAATACCAATGGAATCTCCGCAAGTGTATTGAACACCTTCAGCTGCAAACTCAATATGCCAGGTTTCTTTATTTGATCCCCGGTCGTTTAAATTTATTTTTGTTGCAATGGTTCCAGTGTAAACCTGCTTACCAATTTTTTTTGAAACAGTAGGCACAACTTCGGTTAAAACAACAGCAGAGGTGTTTTTTTGTTGTAAATTTTTTAGTACCGTATCAAACCAGCTATTGGCTTCAACATCATATTCGACATCACATTTTTGGAGCGGAGCAATCCGATTACCGCCAAGCTTACTAAATTGTTCATCTACTTCTTCTCCGGTTTTACAAAATAATGGGTAAGAGGTATCTCCCAGCGCCAGTACACTATATTTGAGCTTATCCAATCTAAAACCATTCTGATGAATATGATTGTAAAACTTTTTTGCTGCAATGGGTGGCTCGCCTTCTCCATGGGTACTTACAATGGCCAATAAATATTCTTCTTTTGGCAAATCAGTTAACCGGTATTGATCCATGCCAATCACTTTTGCATTTATTTTATTGTGCTTTGCTTTGGTAGCAAAATCGGTTGCAAGCCTTTTAGAATTTCCGGTTTCTGTACCATAGACGATGGTGATTTTACTAACTGCAGGTGTAGTGGCATCAGTAACATTTTGGTCTGCACTTATAACAGTGGACTGTGCGCTAACAACACCATTAAGATAGCCATTCATCCATATTAATTCCTCTTTGCTGGAAGCGTTGAGGAGGTCTGAAAAAATTTTAAATTTATTTTCCGGCAACATTGATTAGTATATTTTTTTGTTTAGTATTGGGTTCAACCGGTTTAAAATAGGTATCATCACTATGGCTATTTGGCAGCCATGCAAACTGGTGGTGTAATGCCACCACCTTACCAATTATTACAAGAGAAGGTGATGCAAATATTTTCCCTTTTAAGTTTTTATCGTACTCATATAAAGAGCTGATGTGTACACTTTGTAAGGGAGTAGTAGCCTGCTCAATAATGGCCAATAATTTAGTAGGATCAATAGCATATTTCACCAAATTTTCTACAACATTGTCAAGAGTTTCAGACGACATATAAAAAACCAGGGTATCATTTGTCTGCGCTAATTCTTTCCAATAATCATCCGTTACAATATCAGATTTATAGGAAGTTAGTAACCTAACGGCGGTAGACAAACCTCTACCGGTTAACGGTATACCGGCAAAAGCAGCAGCACCCAGCGCAGCAGTAACGCCGGGTATAATTTCATAAGGAATATTGTGTTTTTTAGCAGCCTGCAATTCATCTAAAATATTTGAAAAAATAGACACATCTCCACCTTTTAAACGAACCACCAATTTCCCCTGCAATGCATACTCAACAATATATTCATTAATGGTTTGCTGCGGTGTACTAAAACCCCTTCTGCATTGTTTGCCAACATAAATAATGGTTGCATTTGGGGAAACATATGACTCTAATATTTTTTTACTTACAAGGCGATCGGTTAATACCACATCAGCCATTTGCAAATAGCGGGCAACCTTAACCGTTATAAGTTCAGGATCACCACAACCTGCACCGGCGATAATTACTTTTCCAATATGATGATTTTTTGAATTCATTAATTGCTTTTATTTCCCTTCCGGTAAACCGGAAATTAAAATGGGGGGGTTGGCTTTAAATGGATTTGAACTTGGTAGTAAACTTATTTTGATTGCTTTTTTAAACAACTTAACTTATTTTAAAACAGCCCTTCAACGGATAAATATCTTTCTCCCGTATCGTAATTAAAAGTAAGTACTTTGGCTCCCGGCTTCATCCCTGGTAATTTATCAGCAACGGCTGCAAGTGAAGCCCCTGTTGAAATTCCTGCCAAAATCCCTTCTTCCTTTGCCAATCTTTGCGTATAATCAAATGCAGCTTCTTTACTTACTTTAATAACACCATCCAGTATTTGTGTATTTAAGATAGCCGGTGCAAAGCCCGCTCCGATACCCTGAATAGGATGAGGGCCGGGTGCTCCACCGCTTAATACGGGGGATAATTCAGGCTCAACTGCAAAAATCTGCAAACTTGGAAAATGATGCTTTAGTATTTCAGCTATACCGGTAATATGTCCGCCGGTACCAACGCCGGTAATGATATAATCCAACCCTTCCGGAAAATCATTTAAAATTTCCACTGCGGTAGTTTGGCGGTGAATGGCGGTATTGGCAATATTATCAAACTGCTGCGGCATCCATGCATTGGGTGTTAAAGCGGTTAATTCGGTTGCCTTTTCTATCGCTCCTTTCATTCCTTTTTCACGCGGAGTCAACACAAATTCAGCCCCAAAACTTGCCATTATTTTCCGGCGTTCAATACTCATACTTTCGGGCATTACCAAAATAATTTTATACCCTTTTACGGCTGCAACCAGGGCAAGACCGATACCGGTGTTTCCGCTGGTTGGTTCAATAATTATACTGTCTTTATTTAACAACCCTTTTTGTTCCGCATCTTCAATCATGGCCAGTGCAATACGATCTTTAATGCTTGCACCAGGATTTGTTTTTTCTAATTTTATCCAAACTTCCTGTTGATTGCCGAACAATTTATTAAGGCGTACATGTGGTGTGTTACCAATAGTTTCTAAAATGTTGTTTGCTTTCATTGATTGTTTTTTAATATAAAATTAATTGACCTTTTACAGATTTTCTTCTTTGCCGGTGACGCTATAGTTGTTTTTAAATTACAAAATTTAGAGCTTCCGGTAATGGATTTTTATCCCTGATTGAAACTTCACTTTTGTGATAGGCAACAGAAAATGGCAACACAGAATTTGTAAGCCATACATTGCCGCCAATCATGCTATCGTGCCCGATAATGGTCGTTCCGCCCAAAATTGTTGCCCCGGAATATATGATCACATTATCTTCAATGGTTGGGTGCCTTTTTACCTGAACAAGGTTTTTATTTACGCTTAAAGCGCCCAGGGTAACACCCTGATAAATTTTTACATTATTTCCAATGGTTGATGTTTCGCCAATAACGATACCCGTGCCATGATCTATAAAAAAAGAGGTACCAATAGTGGCTCCGGGATGAATATCAATACCAGTCTTGCTATGCGCATACTCTGCAAATATGCGGGGCAAAATTGGAACTCCCTGTAAAAATAACTGGTGCGAAAAGCGATAAACGGCGGTGGCATAAAAACCGGGATAGGCCATTAAAACCTCTTCAATAGAATTGGCTGCAGGATCAAATTCTAAAATTGCTGCTGCATCTTTTAAAAGCACATTAAAAATAAGCGGGACTTCTTCAAAAAATTTATTGGTTAAAATTTGTGTCTGGTTTCCATCAGCTACTACATCATATACCAAGGTTGATAAATGACTTTTAAAAGATTCATATTCACGGGCAAGTTCCGCCTCTGATAATTTTTTTTGTTTTTCGGGTATAAATAAAAACTCAAAAAAACGATCTACAAACTCAATAGCCAATACTTTATCCGGAAACCGGGTAGTACAGGATTGATGCCTGGTAAAAAGGGTATGTATAAATTTAGTAGTATTCATTTGTCAATTAAAAGGTTGCTTATTAAATTCAATAAAATATAACTGCTGAATGTAGTTTTTGTTTTATTGAATCATACAGGCTCCTACGGTTACATTACTTGTTTCGTCAATTAATATGGCACCGCCATTTACCCGAAGCTTTTTATAGGCATCAAAAGGTATGGGGCCGGCAGTTTTTATTTTAACTTTTACTATATCGTTCAAAACTGCCTGTGCAGGTGCAGGTACTTTCAATAAAGTATTTACATCCAGTTTATATTCTATTTCTTTTATAACAGCACGGGTAACCCTGCTATTGATTTGAAGTAAATATTTATGTCCGGGAACCAGGGGTTTATTGTCCATCCAGCATAATAAAACGTCCAGTTCGTTAGTTACCGAGGGTTGGTTATTTTGCAAAGTAATTACATCGCCGCGACTAACATCAATATCATCTTTTAAATGCAGCACAACACTTTGCGGTGCAAAGGCTTCGGCAACCTCCTTACCCCCAATTTCAATGGCACTAATGGTACTTTCCAATCCGGAAGGTTGTACCGTTATTTTATCGCCCAATTTATAAATACCACTCACCACTTTACCTGCATAACCCCGATAATCGTGCAGAGTCTCGGTTTGGGGCCTGATTACATATTGTACCGGAAACCTTGCATCGGTATAATTTATATCATTTGCCACCGCTACATTTTCTAAAATATGCAATAGGGATTGCCCAGTATACCAGGGAAAACCAGCTGATTTTTCAACAATATTATCGCCATTAATGGCACTGATGGGAATGTACTTTATATCTTTTAAACCAAGTGACAAAGCTACAGCAGCAAAGTCAATAACGATATTATTGTAAACATCTTCCGAGTTATTTACAAGATCCATTTTATTAATGGCTACAACAATATGTGGAATATTAAGCAGGGATGCAATGATAGAATGACGGCGCGTTTGTTCGGCCACACCATTTCGGGCATCCACTAAAATTATTGCCAGGTCTGCATTGGAAGCCCCTGTTACCATATTACGCGTGTACTGTGCATGTCCGGGTGCATCGGCAATAATAAACTTTCGTTTAGGCGTACTAAAATATTTGTAGGCCACATCAATCGTAATGCCCTGCTCCCTTTCTGCACGCAACCCATCGGTTAATAAAGCCAGGTCAATTTCTCCATCTTCTTTATTTTTACTTTGTTTTTCTATGGCTTCTAACTGATCAATCATTATTGATTTACTATCATATAATAAACGACCGATTAAGGTACTTTTACCATCATCAACGCTGCCTGCTGTAATAAATCTAAGAATGTCCATACGTTTATTAGTTATGAGTTATGAGTTATAAGTTATAAGTGGTCTACTTCGTCATAACCTTGTTTTTATTGTTATCGTTTTATTTCGATTCTCTGTTTCGTTTTGATGTTATTAATGCGCTTCTAATCATTTTTAATAATTCATGCGCATCGTTTTTTATGCTGGTGTATTCTTTTTCGGCTAAATAATTTGTTTCAAACAATAGTTCCAACCAATATAATGTTTCATCATTTTCTTTTTGGGAAATTCCTAATTTATGCACAAAATCAGCATTACTTTCTGCATTCTGTGCCTCTCTAACTAAAGCCCCAACAGCTGTTCCGCTTCTTAAAAGCTGCTTACTTAAAACAAATTCTTTTTTACGCTCAACCAAAAATTTATACAATTTTACAATACGTATAGCGAATAAAAAGCTTTTGTTTTTAATTATGCTGTCGCTAATAACAAAAATTTAAGGGTGCATTATGAAAAATTTATAATTAGTTTTCAATAAAAAATTATCTTCAATTTAACCACTTATAACTCATAACTTATCACTCATAACTAATAATTCATAACTTATAATTCATAACTTCTTAAAAGTACCCATTTTTTTTGCGGTCTTCCATCGCAGCTTCACTTACCCTGTCATCAATCCTGGTTTCGCCTCTTTCGCTGGTTTTAGTGGCAATTATTTCTTTAATAATATCATCAATATTGCTGGCGGAAGATTCTACTGCTGCGGTACAAGTCATATCCCCTACTGTTCTGTAGCGAACCTGTTTTACAGAAACTTTATCGGCTGCTTCCAGTTGAATAAATTCGGAAGTGGCTACCAATTGCCCCTGCCATTCCAGCACTTCACGGTCATGCGCAAAATAAATAGAAGGTAATTCAATATTATTTCTTTTGATGTAATTCCAGATATCCAATTCGGTCCAGTTGCTTATGGGAAATACCCTAACATTTTCTCCTTTGTGAATTCTGCCATTGTAGGTATTCCACAATTCAGGTCTTTGTAGTTTTGGATCCCACTGGCCAAACTCATCTCTTACTGAAAAAATCCGCTCCTTTGCTCTTGCTTTTTCTTCATCCCTTCTTGCACCACCAATACAGGCATCAAATTTAAATTCTTCAATAGTATCCAATAAGGTGTATGTCTGCAGGGCATTACGACTTGCAAACTTTCCTTTTTGTTCGGTTAATTTTTTTTCCTTAATGGTATCAGCTACTTGTCGAACTATTAATTTTTCGCCAATTGAATTAGCGAGATAATCTCTAAAATCCAGTGCTTCCTTAAAATTATGACCGGTATCGATATGTACCAACGGAAAAGGAAATTTTCCCGGACGAAATGCTTTTAATGCCAGATGCACCATTACGATGGAATCTTTACCACCCGAAAACAATAAGGCAGGTCGTTCAAACTGTCCTGCCACTTCTCTAAAAATATGTATGGATTCTGATTCCAGTATATCAAGGTAATCTAACTGCCGGGCAGCATTTTGGTCTATCGATGTGATGTTGTTCAAAGGCACTGTATTTGTTGTTTCCATCTATTTGTTGGTTATAAATTATAGTCAATTTTTAGGAAGGGTTTATTACTTAACCACTTCTATTTCATTGGTATCTGACATATTTGGCGCATGTACATGAAGCCCGCATTCCTTTTTATCCGCATCTTCCCACCACCATCTACCTGCCCTAAAATCTTCGCCGGGTTTAATTGCCCGGGTACATGGCGCGCAGCCAATGCTAACAAAACCTTTATCATGCAAGGGGTTATAAGGAACGTGGTTAATATTGATGTATTGCTTTACTGCATCTGTTGACCAGTTTAAAAGAGGATGGTATTTTATTATTTTATTTGATTCATCCCACTCAATGATAGGCAAATCCTGCCTGTCGGGAGAATGCACAGCACGTAAACCGGTTATCCAAATTTGGTTTCCTGCCAAAGCTTTTCTCAGTGGTTCTACCTTGCGTATAAAGCAGCAATCTTTTCTATTTTGAACAGATTCATAAAATGAATTAGGCCCCCTTTCTTCAACGAGTTGTTGCAGCGTATCCTGATTGGGATAATAAGCCTTAATATTTGTTTTATATTTTTCGTTTGTATTGTTCCAGGTACTATAGGTTTCAGCAAACATTCGGCCGGTATCTAACGTAAAAATGGAAATAGGTAATTGATTGCTTAAAATCTCATGGGTTATCACCTGGTCTTCAAAACTAAAACTTGACGAAAAGGTGACCCCGCCAGGATAGCTATTACTTAAAAACTTCAAAAATTCACTTACAGATAGTCCATTTAATTGATGGAGTAATGAGTCGACCAAGATATTTGTGGATGAATCCATATGTTATAAAACTAATTAATATGTGTAAATGAGTGGCTAAAAAGTATTTTTCGATATCAATTAAGAAAAGACTGTATTTTTTATTGCAAAGTCTTTATTTATCCAATCAGACTTAATAAAAAGTAAAGATGCTATAAGTCTACCTAAATGATGGACAAATATACTTTACAAAAATGAAATAAGGAATTTTTTGTTGAAAGCTTGTGTGGAAAAGGAAAGCAGCGTTACTTACGCAACAATTTGTAGATTTTAATAGCGCTTAGCAATAAAAGAATTACGGTAATTAAACCGGCTAATCCCCAAACGAGACTCATACTTTGCTTAACTACTACCAACATTACGATAGCAATTAAAAAGATGGTAGCCACTTCATTCCAAAGCCGGAGTTGCTGTGAGCTAAGTTTGAAGATCCCCTTCATTTGATCGGCATAAATTTTTTGCAAGCTCAACTGGTAAGCATATAATCCGGCAACGAAACCAATTTTTATGGCAAGCCATTGTGGAATGCTGCCATACATGATGCCCATCCAAATACCAAAAATAAGGGTAAGTATGGCTGATGGCCAGGTAATACCAAGCCATAAACGCTTAATCATTATTGTATACTGAGGTGTTAAAATATTTTTTTCAACTTCGGTTTTCTGTTGAGCCTCGCTGTTATAAATAAATAAACGAACGATATAGAACATACCACTAAACCAGGTTACAATAAAAATGATATGCAGCGCTTTTACGTAAAAGTACATATAGGTATATATTGATTTAACAAGAAATACGCCGGTTAATACAAATGAGTATTTGTTTAACCGGCGTAAAATAATTTAAAATGTTGTAACTATTACTTTTCTTTAATTATGGATTTACTTTATATAATTTTTAATTTTATTGATAAAATTTATATTGAAAACAAGCTTAAAAATCAGTATAAATTAATTTAATACCCTTGAGACTCCATCCCTTCTCCTTACCCGACTTTTATCCTGAACAAAAAAAAGTAAAGATTGAAAATTAGGAACTTTGGAGTCAATTATACTTTTTGAAGTAACATATTGGAATGTCCTTCAATAAAATCATTGGTCCAATTTTTTAAAACATCTACCCATAAGGCATTGGTATTTAAGCAAGGTATCATAGTAAAGGTTTCACCACCTGCCTTCATAAAATCTTCCTTTCCCCGTACATCAATTTCCTCCAATGTTTCCAGGCAATCACTAACAAAAGCCGGACAAAGAATCAACAATTTTTTAATTCCTTCTTTGGGCATTTCTTCCAAACGTTTGTCTGTAAATGGTTGCAACCAACCCTTACCCAGCCTCGATTGAAAAGCAATACTGTAATCATCCTTAGGTATATTTAGTTTTTCCATTACCAATCTGGTGGTGGTAAAAACCTGGTGGCGATAACATTGTGAGTGAGCAGGAGATGCTATATCGCAACAATTACCCATTTTTAAACAATGGTTTCCGGTAATATCACTTTTACGGATATGTCTGCCCGGAACTCCATGATAACTAAATAAAATATGATCGTGTTGCTGTTGTAAAAACGGCCTGATATTTTCTGCGAGGGCATTTATGTAATGCTCCTCATTATAGAAAGGCTTTAAAAAATTAAGTTTAAAATTATATCCGCTTTTTTCATGCACTTCTTTTGCAGAATCTACGGCTGTCTCAAAACTAGACATAGCATAATGCGGATACAAAGGGATTGCCAGCACTTCTTCCAAATCCGGATTTTGCCGAACCAGATTATCGAAAGCGAGCTGCGGGGTTGGGTTACCGTACCGCATTGCAATTTCAACAGGTATACTAATTTGTTGTTGCAAAGCGTGTTGCAACTGTTTGGTAAAAACTACCAAAGGAGAACCATCTTTGGTCCAAACTGTTTTATAAGCCTCCGCAGATTTTGGTGCCCTAAATGGCACAATTATTCCGTTTATTAAAAAGGAACGTAATAAATAAGGAACATCTATTACTTTTTCGTCCATCAAAAATTCTTTTAAATATTTTCGAACGTCTTTTACCTCAGTTGAATCAGGCGAACCCAGATTCATTAATATTATTGCTTTTTTTGCCATGGTTTAAAATAGTTGTGCAAATGTAACCACTCGATATGCTAAATGTTCAGGATTAATTAAATTATTCAGTCATCAACTGAATAGAAATATACCACATAATAACAAAATAATATATCACTTTAATAAGTCTCTTATTCCATGTTTATTTATTAGGAAGCAACCATATGCAAAGATGGCACGCATTATATTTATATAAACTGCCATTTAAATGCTGCTTAATAATCATTCTGCAAAATGACATTTGGATGACAAAACAATTAGTTTTCACCGGCTTGCGGCGTTAATTTTGCATCAGGAAAAATAACCAATATAGTAGAATGCCGGGACATCAACACACAGATCTATCAACCTTTTTTATAGCAGGTATAAATTACAAAAAGTCGGATGCAATTAGCAGGGGTCAATATGCAATTAATATCGATCAATACACCACACTACTCACTCTGGCTCCTAAATTTGGGATAAAAGAATTATTTGTATTATCGACTTGTAACCGTACCGAAATTTATGGTTTCGCTGATGATGTGTTGAGTTTATGTTCCTTATTGTGCACTCAAACACAAG
>JAYTHI010000299.1:0-3027 GCA_043732685.1 Ferruginibacter sp.
AGTTACCGAAAATAAATAGACAGGTGAAGTTGCTGCACAATTATTATTGTCTGTTACAGTGTAGGTAATATTTGTATTACCCAGTGAATTGCCGGTAAATGTTGCTGCGCCGGCACTGTTGGAAGCAACACCTGGTGCTGATGATACCCAGGCATAAGTAAACGGACCTGTACCTGAAGCATTAGAAATTAAAGTAGCGACATTGCCAACACAAGTACCTGCAGCACCGGTAACTGCACCGGCAACAGGCAATGCATTTACGGTAATAGCACCGGAAACGGCACTGGTAATACTGCAACTATTGCTGGCAATACAATAATAATATAAGGTTCCTGCGGTTGTATTTGGCGGCGTATAGCTGCCTGAGGTGGCACCCGAAATAAGCGTACCTCCTGTATTTGCCGACACCATATTGCTGTACCATTGATAAGTGGTGGCTACGGTTGCGGTAATGGACAGGGGTGTAAAACTACCATTGGCGCAAATTTTTTGCGCCGTTGTTGATGGTTGGGTTGTTATAACAGGACCGGCTGTAATATTAATTAACGGAGATACATAGGCAATATTTCCCGGACCAACACCACCAGCATTACTGGAAAAATTTGAAGGGATGGTTTCATTAATTACATCAAATGTTAAACTATCCGTTGATGGGGTTAATGGTGCTGTTACGGTTAAGGTATAGGTTTGTGTACTTCCGGAAGCTAAATTTCCTCCGGGAACTTTAAAAGAATAGGTAGTTGGAGTACCCCATTTTGCACCGATATCAATAAGCGGACTGCTATTGTTCCAGGCCAAAGTACCTAAATTTTTTATGGTTACGGTTACATTTCTGATTTCTCCGGGGCACCAGGAAACTGCGCCGGTTGCCATCGAAATAAATTGACTTTTATATTTTAACGCCGGTGTAAATCTAAATAACCGTCTTGATCCATCAGCCGAACTGTTTAAACCTGTAATTGGACCAGTTGCGGTATTGGTATTTATATACACTGTCGGTGAGGTATAGGAAGTTGCGTAAGTATTTTGATCAACCGATAAAAAACTTTTTGTACTGGAAGCAACTGAAAATCCAATTGCCGTTTGGTTATTAGTTATAGAACCGGAGGTACTGCCCACATTCATACTGCCGTATACAAATTCAATCATACCGGTTTGTTCGTACAACCTAATTTGAAAGGTACCATCAGTTCCACCATTGTTGATACTCATATTTAAAAATTCGACCACTAAAGTTCTGTTTGGATAGCTGCCAAATAATTTATAATGCACTTTTCCGGTGGCAGGAATTCTTAAATTTCCCAAATAGGGTGCTATAATTGATGCTCCGGACGGAGGAAATGCATTACCATAAAGGGTGTTTGAAATTGCTATACCACCCACCTTGATAGCCCCGTTAGAAGAGGCAGAAAAGGTGGTAACGGGAGCACCTAAAAAATTAAATGGAAATCCGATGGGCACAACTGCTGAACTCACATCATCTACATTTGGCCCAACTAATAAAGTTGTGCCTGCTGTCATATCGATGGTGTTACCATTAAAATCAGCTACCAGCGAACCGGTATTCTGATTTAAAAAAGTATACATATCCGCAGTTTGGGCAATTGCTTTTTGTGCAGGTATTATCATCCAAAGCAATACTAAAAATACCAGGAGCGGTCGTAGTGATGCGGTTTTATTGGTTATGAAATCGCCTGTATTTTTTTTATTGGAGCATGATTTTAAATGGGGAAAGCGGCAAGGCATCTTCTTTAACTTATTGGTAAAGTTTGCAAAGTAAATTTCCATCATAAAACTTGGTTTTTTCATTGTGTTGGATTGGCGTACAAAATGGCTTTGTATATTCTCAGGTTCACTTTGCTTTAATTCTTCCTAATTCAGAAGCAATAAATTTTAAAAAAGGGCTTTTGTCTATGCACCTAATTATAAATTATTTATTTACATCTAAAAGCCGGTAAAAATTGATAGAATAGTGAACATTAAAACCAGTAACGGGATTTTAACAATATTATTGGATTAATATATATTTATATTTTTTTATCTGATATAAACCAGATACATACTTATATGTATTTTAATATCTTTCGATTATAAAAAATATTATATTTTAATATTATTATATTTTTTAGTAGAATTGAGTGAAACCGATAAGGAGTAGAAGCATTCAATAGTTTTGGAAGTTGTACGATTTAAAAGAAGCTCAGGCAGGAAAGTTCTTAACGCATTACAATTATATTAATTGTATAATCGTTCAATAAGTTGCGATTATTTTTTGTTGGGGAATTTTCAGTTAAATTTTAAAGTGGAATTTTTAATGTAGAAAAGTCCTGCTGCTGAGCTACTTTTTCAGGCATAAAAAAGAGATTTAAATTGAAGGTACAACTAGCTAACCGCCATTGTCTGCTGTAACTGATTGCGAATTTGGGGGGTAGATATTGGTTGGGATTTTTAAAACTGTTGATTATAAAATAGTCCGGATTTTTTTGGATCTTATAGTCGTTGTGAAAATTATTTTCCCATCATAACGGAGGTAGAAACTACTAAAACCTCGCAGCAAAAATTTTATTTATATTTAATTTTATACCCAAGAATTACCATGGAAAAAATCAAGGTAAAGCCGTTTGCGGTATAAACCGGAATATTAGCGGTAAATATGCCGTATAAAAACCATAATAAGGTTCCAAACACAAAAAGCGAATACATATAAAGAGAGATACCACTTGTATCTTTTGTCTGAATTGTTTTAATAGCCTGCGGCAAAAAGGAAGCAGAAGTGCAAAAAGCAGCGGATAAACCAACCACAGTAATAATATTTATTGCCATTATGAAAAGTATATAATTTATAGGAAATAAAGAACGTAAAAAATACTTAAGAGTTTATACATTTGATTGTAAATTTTCCATTCATGGTATAATCAATTTTTTGAATTGTGCTTAATTTGATTGATTAGATTTATGAGAGGAGTCATTTGGCATTTGGCTTTATTTTTTTGATTATAAAGTTTCCAAGTTTGTCACTTTAATAAA
>JAYTHI010000300.1:0-2997 GCA_043732685.1 Ferruginibacter sp.
AATGAAATGATCTGTTTTAAATGGAATTATGTGGAATTGTATAATAAAAGTCTCAGCTATAAAATAGGGTAAAAATCTGAGTTATTGAGCAGACCCTAACTAGCCGTAACCGGTCAGACGAAGGCGTCAGACCCGTTACTATCAGCTACTCCATAATTGAATAGGTATTGTATTATTTCTTTTACCAGTTCCTGAATTACTAATTTTAGCAATTGCTAACTTAATAATAATTTATACCTTTTTCCCCTGTTTACTTAATCAAAAAGCTTTTTAACTAGCCGTAACCGGTCAGACGAAGGCGTCAGACCGGTTACTATCACCCAATAACCTAACCTGGACAAGGCGGAACCAAAAAGGATTATAAACTAAAAGTTTTTATAAATAATGCCGCGCTATTTGGTTTATTTGCAAACGATTAGTATTTAATTTTTCTATAAAACCTTTGTTTATGTAATGTTACAGGAGTTGGTATAAAATATTTTGACAAAACATATATAGATTTATGGGGTTTAATACTAAGGTTTGAAAGCGATTAAATTATGATTACCAGATAATGTGATAAAGTGTTTTTAATAACCTTGCACCTAAAAGGCCTTTTTGATTATTATAATTAAACTTAAAGGCATTGATCAATATTTATTAATTTTTTTTACAGTTTATAATTCGTTGTAGTTTTGTATTCACCAATAAATTAAAAATATGAAACCAACTGTAACTATTGAATATTGTCCGAAATGCCATTGGCTTTTGAGAGCTGCCTACATGGCGCAAGAATTATTGACAACCTTTGCAGATGATATACATTCGGTTACTTTAAAACCAAGTGAAGTGGGCGGACAATATATTATTTTTATTAATGGACATATAATTTTTGACAGAAAAATATTTGGAGGCTTTCCGGAAATAAAAGAATTAAAACAGTTGGTAAGGGATGTGGTAAATCCTGAAAAAAGTTTGGGTCATTCTGATAAATAATAATAAATTAAGTATGATTGGTGTAGTGTTATGCGGTGGACAAAGTTCCAGAATGGGTGAAGATAAAGCGATGATAAATACCAACGGCATTAGTTGGGCGCAGGCAAGTATCAATACTTTATCCCGATTAAATATCCCTATTTATTTATCTGTAAATAAACTTCAGGAAGATATATACTCTGCGGATTTTGATGCATCAGTTTTAATTAAAGATGTTGAATCGCTGCAATTATACGGACCGTTAGCAGGTGTAATAAGTGCACATATAAATTTTCCTTTGCAGGATATTTTTGTGCTGGCCTGTGATATGCAATCTATGGAAAGTGAAGCAATCATTGAATTACATAAAATTTATACCAACCTACCCAATTATGATGCTTATGTATTTTTACAAGATCAGCAGCGAGAACCCCTTTGCGCAATCTATACTGCTAAAGCATTAAAGCATATTTTAAGCATGCATACTGACAAACTTTTAATGAAGCATAGCATGAATTATATGCTGGATCATTTAAACGTTTATGAATCATCGGTACGGACTGCACAAAAACAATTTTTTAAAAATTACAATGCCCCATCTGATTTAAAAGACTAAAATATTGCTGCTTACCCACCCGTGTATTGAAGGGATGATTTAAGAATTGCCTTAAACATATTACCCGGTGTTTCGCATAGCGGACAACAATAGTTTTCCATTAGCGCTTCCCATTTAGTTCCTGCCGGAATATTATTTTCAGGTTCGCCAATTAAGGTATCATAAACGGTCAGGCAGTCAGGGCATTGGTAAACCGGACCTTCATCATTTTCTTTTATAAGTACTTCTTTGCGGGGAATTAACTTATTTACAACTTCTTGCTTATTGGCTTTAGCAGCATAAAATCCGATAATTGCCCGTCTTAGTTGCTCCGGCAATAACCACCTGAAATTATTACGGCTAAATACATATCCTGTTCGCTCATTAGGATTATAATCCTGGGCACATAAAATATCATAACGATAAAAAAATTCTACGCCGGCAAAAGTAAAAAGAGGTTTGCGTTTTATGAGTATGCTGCAAAAAACTTCACTTTTTCTTCGGGTTTTTATACCAATGCAAATACCGAAGGTTCGGATATCATTTTGTTGTAAGTGTTTTACCAAAAAGTTTTTAATTGCCAGGCCATCTTTACAATCATCTTCAACCTGAAAATTAAGTTCGTTAGCGGCATGGCGCACATTAATTTGATGTTTTCCTAAAATAGTATCCCATAAATTCCTATCCTTTTCTTCGATCCCTTTTATAATAATAGATTTCCAGGGAGTAGAACATAACTGTCCAATTTTAGTATTGAGGCAAAGCTGACAAATTTCCTGTAAAAATTTTACGGAAAATTTTTCATCCCTGCGATAAATCCCTAACCAATATTTATTATTGAAACGGTTAAAGCCTTCGTAGTAAGGCAACATAAAAGCGGGTAATTCAATAACTTCATCAGAAGGTTTAACATTAAAAGCACCTTGCAGACTAACCGCCTGATGTAATTTTTTTCCATCCGCATGCTTATTGTCATAAAAACTTTCGGGGGAAGTAAGAATTAGGTTTTCGATATTTTTAGTAATCGCTGCAACATCATTGGTATAAACAATATCAGGCCATTTATAAATACAATTTGTTTTAGGGAACCTGATAAATAAGTTCCAGAAATGCTGCTTCCCGGAGGCAACCCAATTTATATTTCCGGTTAATAAAGGCGTAAAGCTTTGCTTGCTATCGGAGATATTTATTTTTAAACTTGGGGTGTAATCAAAGGCATCAAAAATATCTTTATAAACACCTTCACTAAGCCAGGTTTTTGTTATAAATATTTCCTCTGCAGGATAGGAGCTTATTATGTTTGGGCATTTATCCTGATCAATCTCAAAAGCTATGTTTTTTCTTTTTAAAGCACCAGTCAATTTAAGGCAGTCATCATTTACCACCTCAATAAATAATTGTTGCCGTAACCCAAAGCTCAGGTATTTTACGCCGGCTTCGGAGGCTGC
>JAYTHI010000301.1:0-60661 GCA_043732685.1 Ferruginibacter sp.
GCTATTAATGGATTACAAAGAAGGATGATACCCTATGTCAAAATAAAAATCGTCTCAGCGCCTAAACGGAAAAATAAAAAAAAAAGCCTTACTGCCTTCCAGGAAAAAAAACGTCTCAACGACTAAACGGCAAAACAAAAAAACGTCTTACTGCCTTCCCGGCAAAAAAGTCTTAACGCCTCAACGGCAAAACAAAATAATCGCCTTACCGCCTTACCGGAAAAAAAATAATCCTATAAACATAATAAAATATATAAATTAATTTTAATTATTTATAACATTTTTTACCAAAAATATTATCACCAATTCTTTTTAAATATTTAAAACCCAAAAATCCCTGCATGCAAAAAAACAATTAATAGGGGGTATAAATACTATAAAAAAACTACCTTTATTTCCTTAAAGCAGCGTATTTTATTTTTATTAAATGATGCAATAATTTTGTTCTAATTCAAATATAAAATAGCAATTATCTCCAATCAAATACTCGGTATTTGTTATGTATTCTATATTAAATTGGTTAATTATCAGCTAATTATAAATTGCATCAAATATGTTTACTACATTTGCTGCGAAATATAAATTAATAATAAAGACAAATAATATTATTTTCATATAATAAAATTTTGAAATAATCGTTTGTCAATATTGCTGCTAATCAATACAAAATATAAAATCTATCAATGAAAAAATATATTAAGCAAATTTGGATGCTGGTAGTATTTATAATTTTTACTTTCCCATTAGTAGTAAACGCCCAGCCAACACCTGGAATTGATCCTGATGCACCTATCGATGGGGGCGTAAGCTTATTGGTTGCAGCAGGTATTGGTTATGGTATTAAAAAAGTAAAAGAAAATAGAAAAAAGAAATCGATTGAAATATTGTAATTATATTTAATGCTTATTGATTGGTTAAATGCTACCAGTCTAATAAAAATAATAAAAAGCTTACAAATTAGGATTCAAATACTAGTAGTACAAAGAAAACAGTTTTAAAAAAATACCAGGCACAATACAAATTTTACCACCTTCTTCCCATTACCGAAGCGTGTTTACAAGAAAATGCTATTTTTAGAAACCATATTAGGTTTTTTAAGAGTATATGTTTCTTTTAAATTGTTATTTTACTGCAATTTTTTCACTGTTTCTACCAATTTTTTGCCCGAAATTTGACAATTTCATTCGGAAATAGTAATTTAATTTAGTTCCTTACAATAATTATCGTTTATAATTATTGTTATCTTATCAAAAAATTCAATATGACTATGATTAATTTTTATCCGCTTACCAAGGGATATTCTTTAACTATCATTAAACTGTTAGTTTTTATATTTTTAGTTGCATTTATATTTTCTTCCTGCGCTGTCTCTAAACCTACCTATATTTTTAGAGACATTGTTAGAGACACCGTTGTCAAAGGTTTTGTTGATGCTGATATTGAACTGAAAATACAAAAAAACGATATATTATCTATTAGTATTTCCAGTCTGAACCCCGTGGAAGATCAACTTTTTAATGCGGCAATGGGTGCTGCATCCGCAGCTGGTGCAAAAGGTGAAAGCAGTACCGGTGGTTTTCTGGTTAACCTCGACGGGAATATTTACCTGCACAAATTAGGCTCCATCCTGGTAGCCGGACTAACCCGCAAACAATTAAAACTTAAATTAGAAACAGACCTGATACCTTTTCTTAAAGACCCCATCGTAACCATTGGTTTTTCAAACCATTTTATTACCGTAATTAATGGTATGGGTAGCTCTCAAATAATAAATATGCCTGCCGAAAAAATTGCCCTTATAAATGCCCTTGCACAAAGCGGTACTATTGGCGCAGATGCTACGGTTAAAAATTTACTTGTCATCAGGGAAACGCCTGATTCAAAAATATTTAAGCACCTTAATCTTGAGAATCAATCCATTTTTACATCCCCATGGTATTATTTGCAACCAAAGGATATTCTTGTTATAAAACCAAATGAAGAAAAATTGTTTAGAGATCAAAAACGCGCCAGAAACCAATTGGTACTCTCGACAGTTTTATCCGGACTCTCCATTTTCATTATTATTTTAGACAGAATTATTCGTAAATAATACCCCGCACATTTAGTTATGAACGAACAACCATTATTCCAGGAAAAAACAGAGCAGAAATTTTTTGTACAGCTCCTGCAAACATACCTTCCCTTTTGGCCTTTATTTGTTCTTACTATTGGTATATCTATGAGCGTATCTTATATTTATTTAAGGTCGCAAGTACCAATTTATGTTGCCAACGCCAAGGTATTATTAAAAGATCCCAATAAAGGTGGAGGCGACTCTAAAGTATTGGATGCCCTGAATATTTTTAGCGAAAAAAAAATAGTAGACAATGAAATACTGGTCTTAAAATCGTCCAGCATTTTACAGGTTGTAGTACAAGATCTTAATCTTTATGCATCCGTTTATAGCCAGGGAAAAGTTCGTCTCGAAGAATTGTACGGTACCAATTCCCCCGTATCCTTTATTACCACAACTCCGGATAGTATACTTACCTACAGTAAATATACTTTTACTGTTAACTGGAAAAACCGCAGCTTCAATATCAACAATACAGATGTTCCTTTTAATGGCAGTATTGTATTAAATAATGTGAGCTTCCATCTTTTTGTAAATGATGGTTATAATCAAAATGTACAGGGTAAAAACTATTTTGTAAATATTAGTCCAGTGGCTGCAGTATCATCCGGTATCTCCGGCTCCATCAGGGCAAATCCTTTATCAAATGTATCTACCGTATTGGATGTAAAAATAGAAACGCCGCAACCCTTAAAAGGAGAGGCTATTCTTACCCGTTTATTTGAAGTATACAATTCGCAGGGTATTGAAGATAAAAACATGATCGCTTCAAAAACATTGGCATTTATAGAAGATAGGCTGCGACTCGTTATCAGCCAATTGGACAGTGTTGAAAAAAATATCGTTTCTTACCAGGCCAAACAATCAATGTATGTGGTAGGAGCCCAGGGGACACTCTTCCTTGAAAATGTAAAGGAACTGGATAAACGCAAAGGTGAGATCGATCTGCAATTGGATATTCTTAATTCGGTTAAAAATTATGTGCAGTCAAAAGGTAAAAATAATGGTACTGTGCCTTCCCTAAGTTTAATTGCCGATCCCCTGGTTAGCGGATTATTACAGCAACTATATACAGCAGAGTTTGAAAGGGATAAAGCGATTCAAATTTCAGGGGAGCAGAGTGAATCGGTATTACTAGCCAAAGAAAAAGTACGGCGTTTAAAAATTGATATTCAGGAGAGTCTCACCAATATTCGCAACAACCTGGTTACCGTAAAAAACGATATTATTGCCAAAGCCAATGCCAACAATAGTTTGCTGAGTCAGGTGCCGCAAAAAGAAAGAGGATTATTAGAGATCAGTCGACAGCAAGTAGTAAAAAATAGTATTTACTCCTACCTTCTTCAAAAAAGAGAAGAAACCGCGCTTTCATCGGCTTCTACCTCCTCTGATTTAAGGGTAATTGAAAAACCAAATTCTTATGGGCCTGTTAGTCCGGTACCAAAAGATTTTTACCTGGCAGGCATTGTGATCGGTATTTTCTCGGCAATATTTTTAGTGCTGATGAAGGAGCAATTTAAAAGTAAGGTACTTTTTAGGGATGAGATAGAGGATAAAACCAAGGTACCGATTGTAGGCGAAATTGCACAGGGAAACAGCAAAAGTGCCATTGTAATTACGGAAGGAAAAAGAACGGTGATAGCCGAACAATTCAGGGCATTAAGAACCAACCTGGGTTTTATAGGCTTTACGGATGAAAATAAAACCTTATTGGTAACCTCCAGTATATCCGGTGAGGGAAAGAGTTTTATTGCAATCAACCTTGCCATCAGTTTAACCTTAACCGGAAAAAAAGTGGCACTTTTAGAAATGGATCTGCGTAAACCTAAATTGAGCAGGTTAATGGAAGTTACCAGGGAGCCGGGTATATCCAATTTTGTAGTAGGTATGGCGGCATTTGAAGAGGTGCAGCGCGAAACATTTATACCCAATTTATATATTTTTCCTGCAGGTGTTATTCCCCCGAATCCATCAGAATTAATTGGTAAGCCAGCTTTTAAAGAATTATTGGATCGTATAAAAAAAGAGTACGATTATGTAATTATAGATACCGCACCAATTGGCCCGGTAACGGATGCTTTTTTGTTGACCGTTTTTTGTGATGTTACCTTATATGTTATCCGACATGACCGTACCCCAAAAATATATTTAAGGTTAATAAATGAATTAAATGCGACTAAAAAATTCAATAATATTTGTTTGGTTTTTAACGGACTAAAACAAAGAGGTATCTCCATTGGCGGCATTAATAAAAGCTTTAGTTATGGCTATGGCTACGGTTATGGTTATGGTTATGGTTATGGCTATGGTTATGCAATGGATGATAAAACTTCTTTTCTTTCCTCCTTAAAACGTTATTGGAAAAAAGTTATAAATATTATTAAAGGAAAATAGCGGTAACTTATTTAAATGAAATTTTAGCTATTTCTGAAGAATATTAAGGGTACGAAAAGGTTGAAATATTATATAGTGTTTACGCAGAATAAAGCTATATAATTAAGATAAAATATCATTAGTTTTTAATACAAAATATATATTTAAATAAGCTTCCTAAGTATTTGGAAGTTAACAAATTATACACCATCTTTATTACATAACCTATGTAACTGAGGATAAGCGAAGCTATGCAATGACAGATAATAACGCACTGTGGTATGCACTTTATACCAAACCCAGATGGGAGAAAAAAGTTGCTAAATTATTAGAGGAACAAGGCATCGAAAATTATTGTCCTATTAATAAGGTTACCAAACAATGGAGCGATCGTAAAAAGGTTGTTTTAGAACCCGTTTTTAAAAGCTATGTTTTTGTAAAAGTTGCTGCCAACGATAAGTGGGAACTTAAAAAAATTAATGGCGTATTAAATTTTGTTTATTGGCTTGGTAAACCTGCCCCAATTCGGGAAGAAGAGATTATGACCATCAAAAAATTCTTAAACGAATTTAATGATGTGGAAGTAAGCAATGTATCCTTGGAAGTTAATAGTGCTGTTAGAATTAAAAACGGCGTATTAATGAATTACCAGGGAATATTAGTAGAACTTTTTGGTAACAAAGCAAGGGTAAGAATAGAAAGTATGGGCTTACAATTAAGTGCACAATTCGATAAAAATAACCTGGAGCATTTATTATAAAAATTTTGCTAATAACTTAGGTATTCCCGATGTGTAAGTCATTATGCTATTGTAAGTTTAGGTACTTAACCTACACTGCAAATTGGTTAAGTTTATACAGCATATAAATTATATTTGCAAAATTTATCTATAATATAATTAGCCCTCGAGGGGTGTCATTTAAATCTTAATAAAATAAAAGATTTATCTTTTTTAAATAATACAGAATTTAATACGAAGATAGTATTAATATTTTCGTATTAATATTAATTATAAAGTGTAATAATGTCGTTAACAATTAATTATAAAAAAAGTTCAGTTCTTTTGTCTTCTACCTAAAATATAATTTTATTTCAGTTGTTTAGTTTTCTACCCTAGCTAAAAAATTCCGGTTACTATAACAACTAAACCATCCCTGCTAACTTATATTTTCCAGGGTAGCAAAACAAAATGTAGACAGTGGCTTTTATAAAACCAATATCAACATTTAATTGCTCTTTATTTTATTAAAATGTTGAAAGTTTTTTATGTGTAGAATTGCGGGTCTGATAAATTCCGAAATGTCCAACGAGCAAGTAGAATCTTTGGTAACAGCAATGTGCCAATTGCAGCGTCATGGCGGACCGGATGATGGAGGGATTTACATAGACGAGGTCAACCATCTGGTGTTGGGACATCGTCGGCTTTCTTTAATTGATTTGTCTGAGGCAGGACACCAGCCTATGTATTATCAAAACAACCGGTATATTATTACCTATAATGGCGAGTTGTACAATTATATTGAACTCAAAGCAATTTTAATAAAGGCGGGTTGTGATTTTAATAGCAATAGCGATACAGAAGTAATATTGGCCGCTTTTGCCACCTGGGGTAAAGAATGTTTTGCAATGTTTAATGGCATGTATGCTTTTGCATTACTGGATACGGTTACCAAGGATTTATACCTGGTAAGAGATGCGGTTGGCATAAAACCCCTTTATTTTGCACATACCGCCGAGGGACTTGCCTTTGCATCTGAAGTTAATGCCTTTTCACCCATACCTTACCTGCAAACAGCTCATCCGCATTGGCCGGTTTTTATGATGGCTTACGGACATTTACCCGAACCCATTACTACTTTAAAAGATGTTCAACCTTTAAGAAAAGGATCTTTTTTACAATACAATTTAAAAAATGGGGACTGTAAGCAATCGCTTTACACACATTTTAGTTATATAGAACAGATAGAAGATAGGGAAGCAGCCATTGAATTAATTCAACAAACTTTAACACAGGCGGTAAAAAGACATTTAATTTCCGATGCCCCCATTGGTGTTTTTCTAAGTGGTGGTTTAGATTCCAGCATATTAGCAGCCCTTGCCAACAAACAAAATCCTACCTTAAAAACCGTCTCTCTTATTTTTGAAGAAAAAGAGTATTCTGAGAAAAAATTTCAGGATATAGTGCAGCAAAGTTTAAATGGGGAACAATACCAGCAAATATTGAAAGAGGATAGTTTTCATGCCTATTTCCCTGAAATTGTTCGTTCAATGGACCTGCCAAGTTGCGATGGAATAAACACCTGGTTTATTAGCCAGTTTGCAAAAGATAGTGGATTGAAAGCTGTTCTATCGGGTATTGGCGGAGATGAATTTTATGGAGGTTATCCTTCTTTTTCCCGCATAAAAACTACGCTGCAAATTCAGAAGCTCCCGAATGCAGCATTAAAGGCGGGCATCAATACCAATTCTAAAAAATTACGCCGGCTTTGTTACTTAATCATTCCCGGGCCCATCGGAATTTACTTGTTTTTGAGGGGTCAATTTATTCCCAATGAAATTGCCGATTATTTAAATATGGACGAAGCTGAGGTCTGGAGAATTTTAGAAGCAGCGCCTCAGTTACCCCAAATTACACATTTAACCGAAAAAAATCAGGCGAGTTGGATAGAGACTAATTTATACATGCAAAATCAATTGCTTAGAGATGCAGATGTGATGAGTATGGCACATGGGGTAGAAATTAGGTTACCATTTTTAGATGCGGAGTTTGTTAAACTTTCACTTCAAATAAGTAGTAAAACAAAATATTCAGGTGATTTTAAAAAACAATTACTGATCGATAGTTTTAAAGATATTTTGCCGGAAGCGGTATGGAACAGACCAAAAATGGGATTTGCTTTTCCTTTTAAAGAATGGCTGGGTAAGGCTCAGTATGCAGACTGTTTAACAGGCACTAAAATGGGGGATTATCATAAAAAGTTTGTGTCAGGTAACTTGCATTGGGCCCAATTTCTTACAATATTTTTAATGGAAAACAAATCAAATGGTCAGAAAGGGTAACCTATTTTTAACCTTGCGTGTTTTTTCTGCCACTGGGGGTATCGAAAAAGTCTGCAGGCTTGCAGGAAAAGCATTAAATGAGTTACAAGCAGAACCGTTGGGGGATCCAATAGAGATTATGTCCCTTTATGATGAGCGGGAGCACATGGACGAAAAGTATTTTCCTGCTGGAATATTTAAAGGTTTCGGAAAAAATAAAATATTTTTTTTAGTAGCAGCAGTTAAGGCAGGATTAAAAAGCAGGATGGTAATTTTAAGCCATGTCAATTTATTGATCATCGGCTATTTTATAAAGCTAATGGTACCCAAAACCAAGCTGGTACTTATTGCACATGGTATAGAAGTTTGGAATAAATTTCCAAAATGGAAAATACAAATGCTTGAAAAATGTGATATCATTTTACCGGTAAGTGCTTTTACAAAAGATAAAATGAAGGAGTTGTATGGTTTGGAGGAAGAAAAATTTACTATTCTAAACAATTGTCTCGATCCATTTTTACCCCTTCCTTTGCAACCGGTAAAAGAAGCCGTTCTTTTAAAAAGATATGGATTTGCCGAAACCGATAAGGTATTGTTAACCTTAACCCGAATGAGCAGCAGGGATCGTTACAAGGGATACGACCAGGTAATTATGGCGGTACATAAATTAAAAAAATCTTGTCCAACTATAAAATATTTATTGGTCGGTAATTATGAGGACAACGAAAAATTGCGCATCCAAAAAATCATTCGCCAGTTAGATTTAAAGAATGATGTAATACTAGCCGGCTTTATACCTGATGAAGAATTGGCAGCCCATTATAATTTGGCCGACATGTACATTATGCCCAGCCAGAAAGAGGGTTTCGGTATAGTATTTATAGAGGCCATGTTTTACGGCAAACCGGTAATAGCAGGCAATGTAGATGGCAGCACCGATGCCTTAAAAAATGGATTATTTGGTTTATTGGTAGATCCCTCAAACCAGCAACAAATAAGGGAGGCCATTGTAGAGGTATTTACAAACAAAGAAAAGTACCTCCCAAAAAATGAGCAGGTAATGGAATATTTTGGTTTTGATGTATACAAAAATAACCTGCGCAAAATAACCACCAATATTTAATAGCGTTAAAAAAGTTATGTGTCAAAAGTTATAAGTTATAAGTGTTTTGATTGCAGTTTTTGTGATTCTTTTGGAGTGTATAATATATTAATTTAGTAAAGATCAATTAGAACGATAAAGCTCATCTATGTATTGTATTTGTCGCCTCTTTAAAAAAGTTATAAGTTATGAGTTATAATTGTTGTGATTGCAGCGTTTGTGATTTGTTTGGGACCTGTATTATATTAATTAAGTAAAGATCATTGCGAACGATAAAGCTCATCTATGTACTATATTTGTGGCCTCTTTAAAAAAGTTATAAGTTATGAGTTATAAGTTATGAGTGTTGTGATTGCAGCGTTGGTGTTCGTTTTGGAACTTATGTTGAAAAATTAAGAGAATCTTTTAGGTGAATTAGTAAGATTATTAAAAACGATAAAAATTATCCATGTACTGTATTTGTGGCCCCTTCTAAAAAGAGCAAGAAATTTTCAGATTAAGGCGTTAAGAAATCAAGGCTGTCTGAGCCCGATTATATTTTAAAGTATTATTTTTTTTGGGGCGGGTTCCTTGATTTTAGACTTAATTTGAAAATTTCTGCCAGAGTCAAAAGTTATAAGTTATGAGTTATAAGTTATAAGTGTTGTGATTGCAGCGTTGATGATTTTTTTGGAGCCTGTATTATATTAATTTAGTAAAAATCATTGCGAACGATAAAGCTCATCTATGTACTGTATTTATGGCATCTTCTAAAAAGAGCAAGAAATTTTCAGATTAAGGCGTTAAGAAATCAAGGCTGTTTGAGCCCGATTACATTTAAAAGTATTATTTTTTTCGAGGCGAGTTCCTTGATTTTAGACTTAATTTGAAAATTTCTGCCTTTTTAGAAGCAGCCTTGACTTTTTTTGTTACTTTTTTTTGTCAAGAAAAAAAAGTAAATACAGGCTAGCGAATAAGTAATAATAAGCCTGTAAAAAAATCAGTATTAAGGAAAATAAATCCTATACCACAATTAATTACTTCAAACACGATACCGCAATAATAGACCAAGGCTGCCAAATAGGCCAGGCCACCAAAATCTGGCATTTCACCCATTTAATGAAATGCACGATAGGCAATAACTGCACCATCGGCCAAAATGTTTTTATAGGCGATGGGGTAATGTTGGGCAATAAGGTAAAAGTGCAAAATAATGTTTCCATTTACACCGGCGTTGTTTGCGAAGACGAGGTTTTCCTTGGACCATCCATGGTATTTACCAATGTAATAAATCCGCGGAGCGGCATAGAAAGAAAGAACGAATTTAAAAATACCCTTGTAAAAAAAGGGGCCAGTATCGGCGCCAATGCCACCATTATTTGCGGTAATATTTTAGGTGAATATTGTATGATAGGAGCAGGGTCAGTAATAACAAAAAATGTTCCTGATTATGCATTAATGGTTGGAAATCCCGCCATACAAATAGGTTGGGTAAGTGAACTAGGGCATCGGATATATTTTTCTAAAGAGGGAATGGCGGAATGTATAATGACAAAGGAAAACTATATTCTAAAAGACAATAAAGTACAAAAGCAACAAGCGGATAATATAGTATAGATTGAAATCGCCAACACTTGTTACTTGATTTAGGGTAACAATTTTAATAAAAGATAAGTTATATCAAATAAGTAAAACCGGATTATAAAGTATCCAAATAATCAATTCCTATAAATTCCAATACAACTATGCCGGATATTGTTACAACTGAGGAGACTGCAGAACAGTGGGATATCATTTTACAACCCAAGGCAGCCTTCTTCGACCTTCAGTTAAAAGAGGTTTGGAAATACCGGGATCTGTTACTGCTATTTGTAAAACGCGATTTTACAGCCCAGTATAAGCAAACTATTTTAGGTCCGGTTTGGCATTTTATACAGCCTATTTTTACCACCCTGGTTTTTTTATTGGTGTTTGGAAAAATTGCCAATATCCCTACAGACGGTATTAATCCCAAGCTATTATTTTACATGAGTGGCATAACAATATGGAATTATTTCAGCAGTTGTTTGTCGGCCACCTCCAGCACTTTTGTAAGTAATGCAGGCATATTTGGAAAAGTATATTTCCCCCGGCTGGTAATGCCCTTAAGTATTGTATTGAGTAATATCATAAAATTCGGCATACAGTTTTTGTTGTTACTAATCGTAATGATTTTGTACGGCGTAAAATTTAATAATTTTCATTTCGGCAGCAGTTGGTTGTTGATACCCTTGCTGGTATTGATGATGGCTGCTTTAGGCCTCGGTTTAGGTATCATTATAAGTTCCCTAACCACCAAGTACCGTGACTTATCAGTGCTAATTGGTTTTGCCGTACAACTATTAATGTATGCCACACCAATCGCCTATCCACTCTCCTTTATAAAAGATAAAAGCTATGCTGCCTGGATAATATGGAACCCGCTATCACCCATTGTTGAAAGCTTTCGTTATGCCTTGTTTGGGATAGGAACGGTTGATACAATGGGGCTGTTGTATAGTGGTGTGGTAATACTTATTTGTTTGATTGGGGGGATGTTGATATTTAGTAAGGTGGAGCGTACTTTTATGGATACGGTGTAGAGGATTATATTTAAAAGAGATTCATTGCAATAGGGGATTGTAATGAAATTGAAAAACGATTCAGCAATAGACTTGATTTATTATTTTATCATTATTATGTTATTCAATTCAATAAATTTTGCAATATTTCTGCCATTAGTTTTTTTACTTTATTGGATTATAGCAAAGGGAAATTTTAGGTTTCAAAATTTAATACTTCTTGCATCAAGCTATTATTTTTATGCTTGTTGGGATTATAGATTTTTGTTTTTACTTATTTTTTCAACTATCTTGGACTACTTCACAGGAATTAAAATTTATGAAGCAGGTAATAAAAAAAGAAAAAAAAATTGGTTATGGTTGAGTATTTCGATTAACCTTGGATTTCTTGGAATTTTTAAATACTACAATTTTTTTGCTTCTTCTTTTGCAACAGCTTTGTCATTAGTTGGAATTAAAGCAGGGATAGGAACATTGAATATTATTTTACCGGTTGGCATATCTTTCTATACTTTTCATGGATTATCTTATGTCATAGATTTGTATAATAATAAATTAAAACCTGAAAGAAACTATATTAATTATGCTCTTTTCGTTAGTTTTTTTCCTTTACTAATTGCAGGTCCAATTGAAAGGGCTACCCACCTTTTACCTCAAATAGTTAAAATAAGAGAGTTCAATTATTTAAAGGCCGTAGATGGATTACGTCAAATTCTTTGGGGGCTATTTAAAAAAATTGTCATTGCAGATAATTGTGCACAATTTGCCAATACAATTTTTAATAACGGGCATTCATATTCTGGCAGCACCATTTTATTAGGCGCCTTGTTTTTCACTTTTCAGATTTACTGCGATTTCTCGGGGTATTCTGATATTGCATTGGGCACTGCAAAATTATTCGGTATAGATTTATTGAGGAATTTTGCCTTTCCTTATTTTTCCAGGGATATTGCCGAATTTTGGAGACGGTGGCATATCTCACTTTCCTCTTGGTTTAAAGATTATTTATACATACCCTTGGGTGGAAGTAAAGGTAGCCTGTGGATGAAAATTAGGAACACATTTTTAATCTTTTTAGTTAGTGGCTTATGGCATGGATCAAATTGGACCTTTATTGTATGGGGATTATTAAATGCCGTTTATATTATGCCGTCGATTATCTTAAAAAGCAACAGAAATAATATTGATATAGTTGCAAAAGGCAAGGTCTTACCTTCTTTTAAGGAGTTTTTATCAATAATTATTACATTTAGTTTAATCGTTTTTTCATGGATATTTTTTAGGGCTCAAAATATATTCCAGGCGTTTGAATATTCATCTAAAATTTTTTCGTTCTCGTTTTTTAAAATACCTTATTTTCCGGGGATTGGCTTAACCCTACCTATTTTTATATTCTTAATAATATTTATAATTATAGAATGGATAGGTAGAGAACAAGAATTTGCTTTGCAAAAATTTTTATTAAAGTTGAATCGGTCAATAAGATGGAGTTTTTATAGTAGTTTAGTTATAACAATCTTTTATTTTTTTGCTGCTGTTTCTAATCAGCAATTTATTTATTTCCAATTTTAAATGAAGGTATTTTTAAAAATATTGTTAAGTTTTATTGGGTTTATTATCGCTATTATATTCTTAATTCAAGCAATAGTATTTCTTAGAATTAAGGATAAATGCATTACGGGTTTTGACAATTTATATCAAACATCAAACGTAAATGCTGATTTAGTTTTTATAGGAAGCTCAAGGTGCTTAGAACATTTTGATCCTCTTTTTTTTAATAATACTTTTAAAATAAAAAGTGTAAATATTGGAGTTGAAGGGCATACTGAATTAACTATGGCAATAGTTAGATTACAACATTATTTATCTTGTAATAAAAATCCAAAGTTTGTAATATTGAGCTTTGATCCATACATGCTAGGTGGAAGTTTTAATGATAATAATAATATGACTCACAAAAACGATTTCGCCCTTCATTCATTTTGGCCAAAAAAAAAGGATTTGCTGATATTGAA
This sequence comes from Ferruginibacter sp., assembly GCA_043732685.1. Classification (GTDB taxonomy): domain Bacteria; phylum Bacteroidota; class Bacteroidia; order Chitinophagales; family Chitinophagaceae; genus Ferruginibacter. Next base: position 13,225 of record JAYTHI010000301.1, read on the forward strand.
TTATTTTAAATTTAATATATATGAAAAATATATTCCCTTATACTCATTTTTTAAATACAACCTTTCAAATTACTGTTTTAATATAAAGGAAAGCAACTACATAAAGTATGGTTTTGATAGAAGAGATGAACATTGGGATACAATATCAAAACCCATAAATTATTTAGGAAAAAGTAGCTTCTTTGATGATACTGAAATTCCATTAATTAGAAATAAACTCATTGAACTTAAAAAAATTTGTTTTATTAATAAAGTTCAGTTGCTCTGCATACAGACTCCTGTTTACAAAATACTTTTTAATGATTCAACTTTTAATAAAACAAAATATATATGTGAAGACTTACATATCCCTTTTATAGATTTACAAAAATCAAATATTTCGAATAATATAAATTGTTTTTATAATTTAAATCACATGAATCAATTTGGTGTAAATAAAATGAATGAGATATTGAGTAAGGATACGCTGCTCAATTCATTTTTGCAACCAATTAAATCGTAAATACCGCTTTTAAGTTAACAATAAATGAGTACAGTAATAAAAGTAGAAAACCTTTCCAAACAATATCGCTTAGGCGATGTAGGTACCGGTTCTATAGCCCATGATCTAAACCGTGCCTGGAATAAGTTACGCGGCAAAGAAGATCCCTATATAAAAATTGGAGAAAGTAATGACCGTACAAAAAAAGGTAATAGTGATTATGTATGGGCATTAAAGGATATTAATTTTGAGGTAAAGCAAGGCGAAGTTTTAGGCATCATTGGTAGAAATGGTGCGGGTAAGAGTACACTCTTAAAAATATTAAGTCGTACTACAACCCCTACAACCGGAAGTGTAAAATTAAAGGGACGTGTAGCAAGTCTATTAGAAGTAGGTACTGGCTTTCATCCTGAATTAAGTGGCCGTGAAAACATCTTTTTAAATGGTGCTATCATGGGCATGACGAAACAGGAAATTAAAAGAAAATTTGATGAAATTGTAGATTTTGCCGGCGTTGAAAGATACATTGATACACCGGTTAAAAGATATTCTTCAGGTATGTATGTACGGCTGGCTTTTGGAGTGGCGGCACATTTAGAACCAGAGATTTTGATAGTTGATGAAGTTTTGGCGGTAGGGGATGTAGAGTTTCAAAAAAAGGCTTTGGGAAAGATGAAAGATGTTAGTGAGAAGGAGGGGAGGACGGTTTTGTTTGTTAGTCATAATATGGCAAGTTTAAAGGCATTGTGTACCCGTGGAATATTACTTAAAGATGGTTATATTTCTAATGAAGGAAATATTCTAAATATTATTTGTAATTATGAAGATTTTTTTTCAAAAAAATTACATGGTTTTTGGAGAAATGATTTGGATAGAACAAATTCTATTTTTCTTAATACAATAAGAATTTTAAATTCTAAAGAAATTATAACTACAGAATTTATTGCATCCGAAGACATATTTATTGAAATGAACATTGAAGTAAATGTATTTGAGAAACATGTTAAGGTCGGCTTTGACCTGATTAAAAATACTGAAATAGTCTTTAGAAGCCAGCAAGTTGATACAAGTAGTGTAACATCATTTAAAAAAGGTAATTATAATTTAATTTGTACCATACCCAAGAATATGCTGAATGAAGGATGTTATTCTATTAAGCCTCAATTTTCAATTCACTGCGTCAGGAATTTATTATCATATAATGAAAATACGGTTATGTTTAATGTAAAACTCGATAGTTCAATTTCAGATTATCATTCCATTTTAAATATAAATAATCATCCTGGGGTATTATTTCCAGCACTTTATTGGGAAGCTAAACAAAATGTAGTAATTAATTAAATGTTTACAATTTTGCATAAGATAGATTTTCATTCACGGAATCTATTTAAGATTTTTCGAACATATCCTAAAATGCTAGCCGATTATGCATATTTAAGGTATTATGGGGTCGAAACAAAGTTTGGTTATGTAACTCTTTATGGATTTCCAATAATCGTAAAATGTAAGGGATCAAAAATTTTATTAGGAAAAGGCTGTTCTATAGTTTCTAAGACTAAATACAATTTAGCAGGCGTATTTCATAGAAGCCTAATTACAACTTTAACTCCTGATGCATTAATACATATTGGTAAAAGTGGGATGTCTGCGGTTGTCATTTGCGCAGCAAACAAAATAATAATTGGTGATTATTGTGCACTCGGGGTAAATGTGAAAATTTATGATACAGATTTTCACTGTATAAACCCTGAGGAAAGAAAAAATCAGAAATCTATAAATGAAGCAAAATCTAACCCCGTATTTATACATAACAGTGTTTGGCTAGGTGTCGATACTATAGTTTTGAAAGGGGTTACAATTGGCTATGGATCGATTATTGGAGCTGCATCAGTTGTAAAACGTAATATTCCTGAAATGGAAATTCATTCTGGAAACCCTTTGACTTTTATTAAACACGTTGAATAAACCCTCACTGAGAAAATATTAATTTATTAGCGCTTTGTGGAGTTATTTATTAAATGAGGTAATATTAGTTCGCACTTCTCAGTATGGATTGAACTAAATTTAAGCGCCTGGAAATTTATTTATCGAAAAAGTCTAATATAGTTTTCAACTTTTTTTGTAGGTGATTTCACTTTATTTTTATCATTATAACACAAAAAAAATAGAAAATAATATCAAACTAAGTTTCTACAAACGAAGATTTTTATGGTTACACCGATTTTTTATATTGGAATAGTACGTTATTTAAATCAACACCATAAAGGCTTAGGTGATTTTTTATACAAGGATAAAACCCTTCAATTAATAAGATTATAAAGGTATTTTTTCTAAATGGGGTTGATCCATTTAAAATAAGAAGTATTGTAAATGGTAGATTGTCTGTTGTCGTTGAAATAAGCTTCTATATAATATTACCCATTTTATTTAAAATAAAAATAAATAAAAATTAGGTGTAAAATTTTATATTAATGTTTTTAATTATTTGGGCTAAAGCTATTGGATTTATAGAATGAAATCAGCCTTTTTAAGGTGTTAGTATTAAAAATAATTATATATATATTAGTTTTTTAAATTAACTATCTCATTTTCATTAAGCATTTTGTTATTTTTTATAATATCTATATAAGACAACAGCGGTCTAAATTTAATTCTATTACAGTTTTGTAATTTGTAATATTAATTTTACTACAGGTAACAAACAAACATTGCCATTTTTTATACCGAACCATTTTTTATTTTCAATGATTTTTATCACGCTTGTTTTAGCTTTAAATATTAAAAAACTAGTTATATAAGTGAATAAATTTATTAATTACGTTTGGGAAATAAGTTTTAATAAAAATCTAGTTATTTCTATAGTTTTATTTTGGCTTAACCATCTTAATTTTTCTATATTTTTTAAGTAATACATTTGTAAATTTTAGATACAAGTTTTATTTGTAATTCTCCATAATAATGATTGTTTCATCTTTTTTTAATTTTTTAATTAACAAGGGTTTTCAGAATGTAGGTAAAAAATTAATCGCCAAACTTAAAAATTGTAATTCAAATATCTAATAAATTTAACGAATAATTTCTTTTGGAAAAACTTCCTATATCTGCCATGGTTGTTGGATACAATGAATCAAAGTTGTTGAATTCGTGTTTTACTTCTTTATCCTTTTGCGATGAAATTATATATACTGATCTCGGGTCTAGTGATAATTCTCTAGAGATCGCAGCTTCTTTTACTAATAAAATTTATAAAAGGAATAAAGTGCCATCTGGCGAATATATTCAGGCAGAGATTGTTAATTATACTATAAATAATTGGGTGATTTTTATTGATCCGGATGAAACGGTAGATAAAATTTTACAACAGCAGATAATAAATGAATTTCATAAAATTATAATAAACCCTAATATTGGATCAGTAACAGTACCATGGCTTTTTTACTTTAAAAAGTACAAACTTATAGGGACGATATGGGGAGGAAATAACAAAAAATGTTTATTAGTAAATAAAAATAAATTTGATTTTTTACCAATTACACACTACGGAAGAAAATTAAGAATTGGTTTCAGTGATCATGAAATTTTGTTAAATGAATGGGGAACCAATTTACTACATCACTATTGGATGACTAGTTATTCTATTTTTTTCAAAAAACATTTACGTTATTTAAAAAAAGAAGCATTTGATCAGTATAACGAAGGGAAACGTGGTGGATTTAAAAGGTGTTTGTCAGTCCCTTTCATAGAGTTTTATTTTTCCTTCATTACAAAAAGGGGTTATAAAAATTATTTTCTTGGTTTTGGGCTATCGATCTTTTGGGCTTTTTATAAAACTTATATTGAAATTGACCTATTAAAAATTCATAGAAAAAAGAAGGCTTTTAAAATTCCGTAATAGTAATTTTATTATTTTTTAAGTAAAATAAGATATTACACCATAAATAATAACTGTCTATTTAAATATTTTCGAACAAGAATAAATCTGAATTAATTAATTGAAGTTTTCTATTATAATTATTATGCAATAGTTATTTTAATATTTCGAGATTAGATAACTATGCAAAAAAAATATTTTTCAAACTTAAATGGTTTACGTTTTATTGCTGCCTTTTTAGTTTTAATACATCATGTAGAACAAACGAAAGATTTATCCGGGCTTAATAATAGTTTTAGTTCACCAACTATTCTACTTTTTGGATCGCTAGGTGTCACTCTTTTTTTTGTCTTGAGTGGTTTTTTAATAAGCTATATACTTATTTCAGAAAAAGAACAGACTGGTACTATACAAATAAGGAAATTTTATACTAGAAGAATATTACGAATATGGCCGCTTTATTTTTTATTTCTAATATTAGGGTTATTTATACTTCCTAGAATTACGTTTTTTTATTTTCCGGGTTGGTCACAATTCACTTTTTTACATTATGGAATTAAAATAGTGCTCTTTCTTTTCGTTTTACCAAATGTTGCGCTTATACTGTACACCCCCATTCCGTATTTGAAGCAAACTTGGTCCATTGGAGTTGAAGAACAATTTTACATTATATGGCCACATCTTATTAAAAGATCTAATAATTATTTGCAACTTTTTTTATTGGTGACTGTATTTTTTATGTTTTCCACATTTTTCTTATTTTGGTTAACCAATCAGAATTTTTTAAATAATAGTAATTTCTTACCCTTTTTAAATTTCTTAAAACAGTATTTTCTTTCTTTCAGAGTTGGGTGCATGGCAATTGGTGGAGTTGGAGCTTATTATGCCTATTTTAAAAATAAGAACTTATTGAAAATAATTTTTTCTACTTCTTTTCAATTATTGGTTTATTTTATTCTTATATTCTGTTTGCTGCGAGGCATCACAATAAAATACATTCAAAATGAATTTTATTCCACCTTATTTGCAATTTTAATTTTAAATATATCCTGCAACGATAAATCTATCGTCAATTTAAACTTACCAATATTTGAATTTTTAGGAAAAATTTCTTTCGGTCTCTACATGTTTCATCCCATCGCAATAATATTATCTTTTAAAATTTTAAATTATTCTATTGGTAATCAATCTATTGTTAATAATTTTTTTTTATACATACTGACTATTTTAATTACTACAATATTTGCTAGTTTATCTTATAAATATTTTGAATCGTTTTTCTTGAAATTTAAAACCCGATTTTCTGTTGGATAAGATTAATCCTAAAATAACAATAATTACCCCATCTTATAATCAGGGTCAATATCTTGAACAGACGATTTTAAGCATAATAAATCAAGGGTATGATAATTTAGAGTATATAATTATTGATGGTGGTAGCACAGATAATTCAGTTGGTATTATTAAAAAATACCAAAATAAAATATCTTATTGGATTTCCGAAAAAGATGATGGCCAAAGTGATGCAATTCGAAAAGGTTTGTTAATGGCAACTGGTGCTATTTTTAATTGGATAAATAGTGATGATTTCTTAGAACCCGGCGCTCTTCATTCAATAGCGAAGGAGTTTGCAAAAAAACCTCAAAAAATGATTATTTGTGGATATACACGTTGTTTTTTTGAAGAGGATGGAACGGAAAGTCATACTTACAGAATGGGAATTAAGAAAACTGTTGTGGAAACTTTGCTTAATGTGGAAATGAACCAGCCAGGTTCTTTTTACAAAATGGAGGCGATTAAGAATTGTGGTGGAATTAATACAACGCTTAATTATGTTTTTGATGGTGAATTATGGTTTAAATTCTTGTGCAAATACGGGTTATCTGTTGTTGGATTTAGTGATAAATTAATAGCAAATTTTAGATTGCATAATTCTTCTAAAACAGTTGGTGATGGTTTTTTTGAATTTTATAAAGAATTTTTAAATATTCATCTTTTTCTTGCAAAAGCCATAGAACTTCCCGAACCTATAATAAAATATTTAAAAGAGGAACAATTAATTGATCGTTACAATTCATCAATATGGGACTTATCATTTTTGGAAAAAAATAAATTTTATCGTGTCTTTTTGAATAAATATAAATTTTTATTGTACAAGGACAAGGAATATGATTTAGCAAGACATGGACTTATTATGGCGCTTTTAAAAAGACAGATTAGCCCAATACCAAGCCATCTTTTTTTATTTTTAAAATTATGTTTACCCAATTTTTTAATTGATACAATAAGGTCAAAAAAGAAAATATTATGCTAATAAGGGTAAGTTCTAAAATGGGGACTGGCAATAATTTATTCTTTCGTGTTTATCGGCGGTTTAAAAATTATACCATTGATGTTGATTTTAATTATAAATTAGTGCCAGTTATAATTAATAATTTTAATAGGCTTGATTGTTTAAAACAACAATTAAATTGGTTAGAAAGGGTTGGTATTAAAAATATTTTTATAATTGATAACAATTCAGATTACCAACCTTTATTAGAATTCTATAAGAAATCGAAACACACCGTTTTTTTGCTGGATAAAAATATTGGTTTTGAAGCGTTATGGAAAACTGTTATTTTTCAACTTTTTAAAAATTCATATTACATATATACTGATCCTGATATATTGCCAACAAATTCATGTCCTTTTGATGTTGTAAATTTTTTTTATTTGCTGCTAAGAAAGTTTCCTGCAGTTGATAAAGTTGGATTTGGAATTAAAATTGACGATCTACCAACATATTATCCTCTAAAAGAAAAGGTAATTGATTGGGAGCAAAAATTTTGGCAAAATCCAGCTGGTGAGAACGCCTATTTTGCTCCAATTGACACCACTTTTGCATTGTATCGCCCAGGTATAAAAGGTGGCTCGGAATTAAAAGCTATTAGAACCGGAGATCCCTACCTTTCAAGACATACATCCTGGTATCAGGATCCCGAAAATTTAGGGGAAGAGGATAAAAATTATCTTGAAAAGGCTAATAATTCAGCATCATGGGCAGCTGAAATACTGGGTAAAAATAGAAATATCAAATATTGACCTATGCATTCTTTAGCTATAGTTATTCCTGCATATAAAGTTGCATTTCTCTCGCAGACCCTTAATTCTCTTGTTGCTCAAACTAATAAGAACTTCAATGTGTACATCGGGGATGATTTAAGTCCCGATAATATAAAAGAGGTAGTTGATCTGTACAAAAATAAATTGAACATAACTTTTAAAAGGTTTGAATTCAATATTGGTGCTTCCGATTTAGCTAAACAATGGCAAAGATGTATAAATTTAATAAAGAACGAAGATTGGATTTGGGTGCTCCCTGACGATGATATTATTTCTTTTAATTGCGTTGAAATTTTTTATAAAATAGTTAAAAGCGATATAAACAAAGATAAATTATACCGATTTCAATCTGAACATATTGATGAGAATGGGAATTTGTTAAAAGAGTTACCTATTTGCCCACCACTAGAAAATAATATTGATTTTTTAATTGACAAGCTTAAGTTCAAAAGGAATAGCTCTGTTGCAGAATATATTTTTGCAAGCAAAGAATATTTATCAGTTGATGGATTTGTTTCTTTACCCCTGGCATGGGGTAGTGATGATTTACTTTGGATTAAATTATCCCAAACCAACGATATTATTACTTTACCAGAAGGAAAAGTTGGTTTAAGACAAAGTAAAAATAATATATCAAATAATATAAAAAGTTACAAGAATATAAAGTTTGATGCCAAATATATTTACTTGAAAATTCTTTTATCCGATAGCTTGTTAATTAAAAAGCTTGAAAAAAAATATAGTATTACAGAGTTTAAAAAAATAATTAGTGACCATTTATTTTATGAATATAAAAGTTATAAATTGTCATTTTTTAATAAGCGGATATTTCTATTCGCCAGGAAAAATCAAAATTTACTTGGTGGCAGTTATTGCAAAAATATTTACCGATTATTACGCCATCAACTTTCAATATGAAAAATAGCATTGCTATAGTTATACTTTTCTTTAATAAATGTACTGAAACAATAGAATGTATTGAAAGTTTTTTGCCTTCAAAACAAAAAATTTATCTGCTCAATAATGGTTCTAATAAAACACTTTGGTTTAATATTAAACTTAGATACCAAAATAATGAACAAATTGTTTTCATTCATTCAGATGAAAACTTGGGCCCGTCAAAAGGACGAAATAAACTTATTGAAGATTCAAAGGAAGAATGGCTCTTTTTTGTTGATAATGACATTACTATTTTGGAGCAATATGAATGGAAAGATAGATTAAATGATTTAATCCTAAAATATCCATCCATAGAAATATTTTGTCCACGCTTATTTAATGTTCATGAAAATGAATACGTAAAGCATCCTAATTTCCTATTGAAAAATAGCACCATTTCATTAATTCAAAGTAACGATAAGTATACTAATTACTTTCCATCAGGGGCATCAATAATTAAACGTAGTATTTTTAAAAATTATGGTTTATTTGCTGAGGATATTTTTGCTTTTGAGGATTATGAATACGCTATACGAATGCTTGTTAGCCCAAAATACCAATTAAAAGTTCAAAATATACTTGACATAAATCTTTGTCATAACCATCGTTATCAAAAAAATAAAAGTGACAAACAAGCTGTTGAGGTTCGCTACAATACAGAAAAACTTGCTAGTAGTTTTAATTGGATACAAAAAAAGCATTCTATTACTTTTGAACATGATTGGGATTGGTGGAGCAAAAAACAATTATATGATATGACAAAAAAGGGATCATATTTCCAAAGAATTAAAGGATGGCTTCGTTTAATATATTCCAAATGAATATACTGTTAATAAGTTATGAATTCCCACCCTTTACAGCATCTGGAGGAATTGGTTCCTATATGTTTCATTTGGCAAATTTATTAAGTGATAATGGGCAAAGTGTTACCATATTTTCAGCCAAACCAGGGAGTAAAATTGTTGAAAATGTAATCAATGAAAAGTTTCGTCATTTTTGTATTCCAGCTGAAAATAATGATGAGTTTAAAACAAATGCATTATTTTTTTTCGATAAGTACATAAGCGATAACAAGGTTGATGTAATTGAAAGTCCAGAAGTAGGCGCATGTGCTATTTTGATAAAAAGAAAATATCCTGCAATTCCCTTGATTGTAAAACTACATGCACCAGGCGTATTAATTACGAAAATTTCAGCATATTATCAACCTTTAAAATCTAAACTACGTTTTATTTTGGGAGCCTTAATACGTGGCAAATTTGATGCAGGATATTGGTCAAATAAAGATAAAAACCAATTTAAGGATGATGAATATTTAATATGCGATCTGGCTGAAACAATACTTTCTCCTTCTTTAGCATTAAAAAAATGGGCAGTAAAATTTTGGGGTATTGCAGAAAATAAAATTCAAGTTGTTCCCAATGCCTTTTCATTAAATCAAGAACTTTTTTCTTATTTAATTGATAACAGGCCAGAGCAAATAAGTTTTGTAGGAAAATTATCAATATTAAAAGGAATGTTTGCATTAACAAAAGCCATCCCTGTTCTATTAGATAATAACTTAAATTTAAAAATTGTACTTGTTGGGAGAGATGAGATTGAGAATGGAATAAGTATGAAAACTTTTATGCAAAATTCTTTATCTGCTTATACTGAAAGGGTAATATTTACAGGGACATTAACTTCTAGGGAATTAAGTAAGATTTATGAAGCGTCTAAAGTGTGTATTTTTCCAAGTTTATGGGAGAATTATCCTACTGTAATTTTAGAAGCTATGGCGGCAGGAGCAACCGTTGTTGCTGGTAATTGTGGGGGTATCCCAGAGATTATTATCAATAATAAAACAGGTATTTTGGTAAATACACTACAACCAAATCAAATTGCAAAATCAGTAAATAATTTATTAAAGAATGATACACATAGAAAAAATATTGCTATAAATGCGAGGGAAAATTTACGTAACACTTTACTCAATGGGAATTTTAAACAAACAATTTTAAATGTTTACCAAACAAATTTTTCTCAAAAAATAACAATCACATAGGTGCAACATATTGTTCATTTTAATAATGGAACTGGTGGTGGAGTATTTACAGTTATAAAAAACTTAATTGAATTTTCGAATAATGAGGGTCTTAGTAACCATGTTATTTTCACAATAGATAGAAATAAAAATAATGAATTTGTAGTTCCTATAATAACAAAGGCCACCTCAGTCCAAGTATTTTACTACTCATCAGACTGGAACTTCTATTATACCTGCCTTAAATTACAAAAACTATTACCCACAAATAATTCTATATTAATAGCTCATGATTGGCTCGAATTGGGAATGGCAAGTATTCTTGGTTTGCAAAATACTGTGGTATTATTTTTACATGGGGATTATCAATATTACTACGATTTAGCCTGCCGAAATAATAATGCAATTGATTTATTTATTCCAGTAGCCAGTAATATTGAAAAAAACTTAAAACTTAAACTTGGCATCAGAATAGATGCCATTGAATATTTACAATTTCCTGTGGCATCCGCTCCACTGAAGTTAAGTCCAGGTGAATTATTTAAAGATAAATTTAAAATAATCTTTATAGGTAGACTTTCATCTGATAAAGGATACGACTTATTGCCTGAAATCGCAACAGCATTGTTTAAAAATAATGTTGATGTAGAATGGCATATTGTAGGTGAAAAGGATAAAAATTTAGGTACAGTGTTTTGGGCTCCAAATATTTCGGTTCTGTTTTATGGTGAAATTCCTAATGTTCAAATTTTAAGGCTATTACCTGACATTGATTATATATTACTACCCTCAAAATTTGAGGGCATGCCTGTGGTTCTAATTGAAGCAATGAAGGCTGGGGTAATACCTATTGTTTCTAATATTAGCGGCGGTATTCAGGAGTTAGTTATTGAAAACGAAACAGGATTTAAAATCCAGGCTAATGACGTTCAGGGTTACATTAATAGCATAATCGATTTAAATAATAATTGGGATAAACGAAAAACCTTAAGAGTTAATTGTATAAAACTAGCCAATCAATTATTCGATCCTGTAAGTAACACCTTGAAAATTGAAAATAGAATCATTCAATCGGCAAATGAAAACAAAATAAAAAAGGCTACAAAAGTGTATGGCAGCCGATTAGATAGTAAATGGATTCCCAATTTAATAGTAGTACTTATCCGAAATTTTTTAAAAAAGCATTAATGGATAATAATAAAGTCAGTGTGATTATGACTTCATTTAATCGTGAAAAATATATCGGAGAGGCTATCGAGAGTGTCTTAGGGTCAAACTATAGTAATTTTGAATTACTTATTGTTGATGATTGTTCAAAGGATAGAACTGTTGAAATTGCTACATCTTATTCAAATAAAGATAAACGGATAAAAATATTTAGAAATCCGATCAATATTGGTCAATTTCCAAATAGGAACCTAGCTGTTTCTTATGCTTTGTCAGATTACATAATTACAGTAGATTCTGACGATAAAATATATGATTATTCAATTTCTTATTTGATGGATTCGATGACTCAGTATCCTGATTCATCTTTTGGTATGCATTGTCCGGGCTTAAATGAAAATACCTATGTTCCATCAGATGAAGCTATTTATACCCATTTTTTTAAAAAACCTTTCCTAACCCATGGTCCGGGGGGGACAATTTTTAAGAAATCTTTTTTCAATAAAATTGGTAAATATCCTATTAATTACGGTGTTCCGGGAGATATGTATTTCAATTTGAATGCCGGTTTTAATTCACCAATTGTGTTGTTATCCAGTGACTTCATGTATTATAGAAGGCATGAAGGACAAGAAATAAATAATTCATATGATTACTTAATTAATAATTATAAATACCTCAAGGATGCCTTAAATAATATACCATTTGATTTAAGTAAAAAGGAAATTAAATATTTAAACGATAAAAATAAAAGAAGGTTTACTGTTAATTTGGTTAAATATTTAGTTAAAACAAAGAATTTTAAAAAAACTTTGTTCGCTGCAAATTCAGCTAATTTTAAACTTAAAGATGCCCTTCAGGGTGTTTTTCATTAAAGTATTACGAAAGATGGTTAATAATAAGGTTTCTATAATTATTTCGGCTTTTAATGCAGCACAATTTATTTCGGAAACACTTGAGTCTGTACTAAATCAAACCTGGGATAATTTAGAAATAATTGTTGTGAATGATGGATCAACTGATGATACTTCTAAAATATTAAAATCCTTTGAGAACAGGGGCGTTAAAACAATAACCCAATTAAATTGTGGACAGGATGTAGCCTTAAATAAAGGATACGAGTATTGTACTGGCGATTTTATAAAATTCATGGATTCTGATGATCTTATCAATCCAAAAATGATTGAGATTCAGATGAATGTTTTAAGCCACAATGATAATTGTATTGCTTACGGAGAATGGTCTAGATTTTATAACAATAATTACAATAAAGCTGATTTTTCAAAATTAGATTATTGGAATGATATGCTTCCAATTGATTTTTTAACATCCCGTGCAGAAGGCGTAATGCTGCAGTGTGGAATTATGTTAATTCCAAGAAAAATCTTAAGTAAGTCTGGACTTTGGAATGAGCAATTAATTTTATTTAACGACACAGAATTTTTTACAAGAGTTATTTTGAACTCTTGCGGCGTTTTATTTTCGGAAGGAGCCCGTTTATATTATAGATCAGGCTTAACGAATAGTATATCTGCAGGACGAAGTCGTAAATACTTTGATTCTACCTTTTTGGCAACTAGTTTAATTGCAGATCAACTATTGGATGTTGAAGATTCCTATCGAGTTCGTAATTTAATAAGTAATACCTTTTTTAATCAATATGTTCAATTTTTTCCAAAGTTTAATGATTTAGGAAAAAAACATGAAGATAAAATTAGGTTCTACGGTTGTGTATCTGCCAAAGCGGACGGAGGTTTAATATTTAAATATATAAAATTTATTACCGGTTGGAAAAATGCCAAACGAATTCAATTTTTGTTTTATAAAATTGGATATCGTAAAAATATTAAATATAAAATACTACAATTTAGTTGAAAATATTATTTATTACTACGCATAACCTAGCAACCAATCCCCGATTATATAAAGAGGTATTATTGGCAAAAGGTGCTGGAAATACTGTAGAAATATTATGCTTTGAGTTTAATAATTGGAGTAAAACAAATAATGATTTTTTAATTCAACAATTAGGAGATATAAAAATTCATAAATTACCTGCAGACCGATCCAAATTTGGCTTATGGTTATTGTCAGTTACATTAGAAAGGATATTTCGTTTTTTCGCACAATATATAAACCTAAATCCTATAGCATTATCGCAAGCCGTATCACGAAGAAGTATATTATTAACCAAAGCACTATCTAATATATCTAAGCCTGATATTGTTATTGGTCATAATCCTGGTGCAATATGGCCGACATTAAAAGCAGCAAAAAAGTTTAATTGTAAGGCTGGTTTTGATGTGGAGGACTACCATCCAGGTGAAAACCTTAATAAAATATTACAATCAATTACAAAACGATTAATGGTTGAATTATTACCAAAATTTGACTATGTTTCCTTTGCATCACCATTAATTTTACAACATGTAATAGCTGATATTGGTCTTAAGCAAAGCAATTGGTTTACTGTATTAAACTATTTCCCTAAAACAGATTTTAAAGAGCCTATTTGCTTAGACGACGGTTTAATTAAAATGGTTTGGTTTTCTCAAAATATAAATGCTGGTAGAGGTTTAGAATTAATTTTATCTTTTATCAAAAAAAATATTAATAAGGTAGAACTTCATTTAATAGGTAATCTGAATAGTGAATTTTATGAAAAAAAATTAATAAATATTCCTAATATTTATATTCATTCACCCATTCAACAAATTGAATTACATCAAAAATTATCATCCTTTGATTTTGGGTTAGCATTAGAAACAGCGAAAGATTTAAATAATGATTTGGCAATTTCTAATAAAATATTAGCTTATTTACAAGCGGGCTTATACATTGTAGCATCTGATACAAGTGCACAATTAGAACTGATAAATAATTGGCAAAATCACGGAATATGTTTTGAATACGAACATAATAACTTCGAAATTATTTTAAATGAACTAATGGAAAAAATACAATTAATACGAAAGGAAAAACAAAATAGGTTTAACAATTTTAAAAATACCAATTGGGAAACAGTTTCAGTAGACATTTTAAACCAATGGAATAAATAAATGTTAAAAAAAATACTTATACTATATCCTCATTTTCCACCATCAAATCTAGCGGGTGTGCATAGGCCAAGGTTATTTGCACAACATCTTCCATCTTTTGGATGGGAGCCAATAATTTTAACAGTACATGAAAAATATTACGAAGAGCCTTTAGACTATAATCTCACAAAACTATTACCTGATAATTTGAGAATTGAAAAAGTAAAAGCTTATAAAATAACCAATCCTAGGTTGATTGGAGACATTGGCATAAGGGCATTTTTTCAATTGTATAATAAAGCTAAACAACTTATCTTATCAGAACATATTGATTTTTTACTTATCCCCATACCCTCATTTTATTGTGCTTTATTAGGACGATTGTTAAACCGTTCCACCAAAATAAAATATGGTGTAGATTATATTGATCCCTGGGTACATAAATTTCCAGGTAGTGACAAACTTTTTTCCCGGCATTGGTTTAGCACAAAAATTGCTCAATTATTGGAGCCAATTGCTGTAAAAAGGGCTAGTTTAATTACAGGAATAACTGAAGGATATTTTAAAGGAGTTCAGGATAGAAATCCTAAACTAACAAATAGTGCCATCTTTGGTGCAATGCCTTATGGTGGTGAGTTGCAGGACCATATCACTTTAAACAATCTTAATATTTCACCTTATTTATTTACATTTAATCCTAACAAAATCCAATTGGTTTATGCAGGTGCATTTTTGCCAAAATCTGTTGAACTTCTTAAAATTATTTTTAAAAATATTTCAGTTAACATGGAACTTTTTAAGGAGGTTGAATTTCATTTTATAGGCACGGGTATAATTCGTAATAACCAAACTATAAATACAATTCAACCAATTGCAGAATTGGAGGGCATTTGGCAAAGTATCATTTTTGAACACCCAAATAGAATTCCCTATTTAGATGTTTTGGCACATTTAAATAATGCTGATGGTATTTTTGTTCTGGGTAGTACAGAACCCCATTATTCACCAAGTAAGGTCTATCAGGGCATTTTATCTGAAAAACCAATATTTGCTGTTTTACATAAAAAAAGTTCCGCTGGTGCGGTTTTACATTTATCAAATGCTGGTTTACTTTTATCGTTTGATGGAGAGGCAGGTCTTCATTCGGTTTCTACTGAATTTGTACCCCTTTTTAAATCGTACCTAAAACTTTTAAGATCGTTTGATAAGGGTAAAATAAATAAAGAATTATTTAATCCATATTCAGCAAGAGCAGTTACCAAAGAGCTTACAAATTTATTAAATAAGGCTTGTAATTTTAATTGATAAATCCAAAAGTAAATTAACTATACCAAATTAAATGAAGCGTCTTGCAATTATTACAACCCATCCTATTCAATATAATGCACCATGGTTTAAATTGCTATCTCAAAGAAAAAATATTCACATTAAGGTTTTTTATACGTGGGGCCAGATAGAAAATACTGCTAAATTTGACCCTGGTTTTGGTAAAGAAATAAGTTGGGATATTCCTTTATTAGAAGGATATGAATATACCTTCGTTACAAACACCTCAAAGGATCCGGGCTCGCATCATTTTAATGGTATAATTAATCCTAGTTTGGTTGATGATATCGAAAGTTGGAATGCCGACGCCATACTAATTTTTGGTTGGAGTTTTAAAAGTCATCTAAAGGTTTTACGTTATTTTAAGGGAAAGAAAACTAATATATTTAGGGGAGATTCAAATTTATTAGACGAGTCAACTAATTTTTCACCTAAAAAATTACTTAGGAAAATATTTTTAAAATGGGTATATAGCTATGTTGACTCAGCCCTGTTTGTTGGTTCATTAAATAAAGCCTATTATCTAAAGTATGGATTAAACGAAAAACAACTTTCATTTGCACCTCATGCCGTTGATAACAACCG
Organism: Ferruginibacter sp.; assembly: GCA_043732685.1. Classification (GTDB taxonomy): domain Bacteria; phylum Bacteroidota; class Bacteroidia; order Chitinophagales; family Chitinophagaceae; genus Ferruginibacter. Next base: position 29,760 of record JAYTHI010000301.1, read on the forward strand.
CTTTGGCAAAGAGGTTGAAGTAAATGAAAAGATTTCCTATTTTAATAATAATGACGCTACCGTATTTCTTTTTACGGGTAAATTTGAACCAAAAAAAGATCCGTTATTATTATTAAAATGCTTTATTTCTATGAATAATACTAAAACCAGGCTTTTATTTGTAGGTAATGGCATTTTAGAAAATGAATTAAAGGAAATTGTTAGTCTCCAATCATTTGCATTGCAGGAAAGAATTCAATTCCTGCCTTTCCAAAATCAAATAGTAATGCCGGCAATTTATAGAATTGCAGATGTAGTTGTTTTGCCCTCACAAGGTCCCTCAGAAACCTGGGGTCTTTCAATAAATGAGGCCATGGCTTCTTCACGGGCTGTTTTAGTAAGTGATAAATGTGGTTGCGCTATAGATTTGGTTAAAGATGATTTCAATGGCTTTATATTTAAACATAATAACAAAGATGATCTTATGGAGAAAATGAAAAATCTTTCAAGCAATAAAAATAGATTATCTGTCATGGGTAACAATTCTTTAAGAATTATAAATGATTGGAATTACGACAACATATGTACCCCTATTGAATCAATTCTTGAATAATATCTACAAAATAGTATTTTAACACAGCCATTAGTAGAATAACAATAAAAATCTTTGAAAACACTTTTTCCACCAAATTTAAACTGGGCCATTTTTGTATTAATTGCAATTGTGATTAGGGTATTTTTCCTTGGTATGAATTGGACTTCTTATTTTGCCGTTTTACTTTCTTTACACCAGTTTTTTTTATTATTTAATTCAATAAACTATGTAATTCCCGTAAGATATTTATTGGGCGCTTTTATGTGTGTACAATTTTTTATTGGTCCTGCAATGGCATATAGTGGTTTAGACGCGTATCAATATTTTCAGTATCGCATGAAAATATCAGAAACTGCATATTTTGCGTATGCAATTCCAGCAGTAGTAAGTTTTATAATAGGCATGCACGTAATGGCTGGCAAATTAGACGGCGAAATTTTAGCTGAAGAAAAAATAATTCTATTTGCACAAAAAAATCCGTCAATAGCTTATAAGTTTATTGGAATTGGTTTTTTGGCTAGTATTATCTCTAGTTTTTTTAGTTCAGAAGCTGCATTTGTATTTTATTTATTAGGTAGTTTTAAATTTATTGGTTTATTTCTATTAATACTTGGTGGCAAACAAATAAAAGTTCTTCCTTTAATTTTGGTTATTGGCTCAATCATATCTACCTCGCTTGGTGAGGGGATGTTTCATGATTTATTAACCTGGATAATTTTTACAGGTGCTGTAGTGGCAATCAAATATAAATTTCGTTTCAATACCAAAATAATTGCATGTATATTGTTTATAGCTTTAGCCTTGGTAATTCAAGTTTTAAAAAGTAGCTATCGAACTGCCAAAGGAGAAGTGGGTGAAACAGGAGGTATTGAGACCTTTTCAAAAGTATATGAAAAACAGAATGAAGATAAAGGAATTTTTAGTTTTGAACAGCTTGCCCCCTCAAATGTTAGAATCAATCAGGGATTTATAATAACGAATATCATGGCCACCATTCCTTCAAGGATACCTTTCTCTAATGGGGCTGAAATGTATCAAATATTAGAGGCTGCTATTCTGCCAAGATTTTTAGCACCGAATAAACTAATGGCTGGGAATCGGGAAATTTTTATGAAATATACAGGCATTCAAATTCGACAAGGAACCTCAATGGGTTTAAGTTCTTTAGGCGATGCTTACATTAACTACGGCATCTACGGTGGTTGCGCTTTTATGTTTCTTCTGGGTCTGCTATACAGTTATGTACTTAAAGTATTTTACAAACACAGCAGAGAATATCCAATTTTAATTTTATTTACTGCCTTAGTTTTTTATTACCCCATACGTCCTGATTGTGAGTTACAAACCATCCTTGGCCATTTATTTAAATCCTGTTTCCTTATTGCCTGTATGATCTTTTATTTTAAACGAACCTTCAGGCTAAATAATGCGGCGCTAACCCGATATTAGTAGGATTATAATATCCATATTTTAACTCTTTATGTTCGCAGAAAACACTTCCTACAAATCTTTTTTAACAGGCTACCTCCTCAAATTCCTGGGCGCCTTCATACTTTTATACTACGGCACAAAAGCCATGATTGGCCTTGGTACACCCGGCGGATATTACATCCCCTTTGTACACAACTACCTGGATTATATTTCGGTTTTCAGGGCCTTTTTATTACACAGTTCCAAGGGCTTTTTAAGCCTTATCGGGTATCCTTCTGAAGTAATTAATGCCTTCTCTTTGCAATTGCTGAATGGTCGTAGTGTGCACCTGGTGTATTCCTGTCTGGGGTATGGAATTATTAGTTTTTGGCTGGCCTTTGTTTTTGCTAACCGGGGTAGTTTTAAAAAGAAGGCAGTCTGGATGCTGACCGGTTTTATTGCTATCTGCTGCCTGAATATTTTAAGGATAAGTTTACTATTGCTATCGTTGAATAAAAACTGGCATTTCCCATTGGGATTGGATCACCATACCTGGTTTAATATTACCAGCTACGGATTTATTTTTGCAGGTATCTACCTTTACGATCGTTCTGCCACCAAACATTTATTAGCTACTGATGGCGCTTAAAAAACTGCTGATCTGCATAGAATGGTTTGCGCCGGGGTATAAAGCCGGTGGTCCCATACAATCCTGCGTTAACATCTGTTTGGCACTTAATAAATACTACGATATTTATGTGCTGACACTGGATACTGACCATGGTGAGATAATACCCTACACCGATATAATTTGCAACAAATGGCATTACCAGCAAGCGCTTGGTGTACAGGTTTATTATGCACAAAAAAAAACAATTTCCTTTCGGGAATTTGGTACAATAATAAAGGAAACAAAGGCTGATTATTTATACCTTAACTTATTATTCTCCCCAAAATTTGTTTTATACCCCTTATGGCTTAAATGCAATACTTCCATCAAAAGTACCGTCATACTTAATCCGAGGGGTTCTTTATACGATAGCGCTATCTCGTTAAAATGGTGGCTTAAAAAACCGGTTTTGTTAGGGCTTAAATTAATGGGGATACAACAGCAGCTTATATTTCACGCCACCAATCTAAGAGAAGAAAAAGCCATTCAAAACTATTTTCCCAATAGCCAAATTCGGATTGCAGATAATTTACCCAATTGTTTACAAAGTCCGGTTGCAAGCCTCGAAAAAATAGCGGGCAGCCTAAATTGTATTTTTATAGCCCGTATTGTTCCCATTAAAAATTTACTATTTTTATTGGAACTGCTGGCCACAGTTTCGGCTCAAATAAAATTGAGTATTGTTGGCCCAATTGAAGACGATAACTATTGGATCGCCTGCAAAAAACAAATTGCCCTTTTACCTGAAAATATCACAATAAATATTGTTGGTGCAACACCCAATGCGCAATTAGAAAAACTACTGCAACAGCATCATCTTTTTATTTTACCTACCACCGGCGAAAATTTTGGACACTCCATATTTGAATCGCTGCGTGCAGGCAGGCCGGTATTGATCAGCGATCAAACACCCTGGTTAAATTTAGAAGAAAAACACGCAGGATGGCATTTACCACTGCAAAATAAAAATGCTTTTGTAACCATTGTGGAAGAAGCCGCCGCCTGGGACCAGCAACAATTTGATGCACACGCAACAGCTGCCTGGCAATACGCCCACAATTTTATGAACAACCCAACGCTGACAACACCCTATCAACTATTGTTTTCATGATGCAAGTAAACAACGCCCTATACAAGACCTCCATTGTTATTGGCGCCAATAAAATAAAACAAATTACCTGGTATTTTATCAATGTAATTATTTTTAAAACAGGCTTATTTCCAATAAGCGTATTGAAGGTTTTATTGCTTAAAATATTTGGCACAACCATCGGAAACGGCGTTGTAATTAAGCCGGGCGTAAATATAAAATATCCCTGGAAATTATCCATCGGCAACCATAGCTGGATAGGCGAGGGGGTTTGGATCGATAACCTCGATACCATCCAAATTGGTAGTTCGGTATGCATCTCTCAGAATGCCTACTTGTTAACGGGTAACCACGATTTTAAAAAACAATCTTTTGATTTGATAACCGCTCCCATCATCATTGAAGATGGGGTATGGATCGGTGCGGCAGCCATTGTTTGTCCGGGTGTAATTTGTGGCAGCCATGCCGTATTATCTGTTGCCAGTGTAGCAACAAAAAATTTGGATCCCTACCATATTTACAAAGGCAATCCTGCCATAAAAACCATCGAAAGAATTATTATTTAATTCCTTTGGTTAAATGTTAAATTTTTCTTCTTCCTCCTTCATCCCCATTATTTTTTTACCAGCATTTTTTATCGCCACTTATAGTAAAGGCGGCAATAGGGTTATTTGCCATTAGCCTTATGTTTTAAAACTTGTAGGAACAGGCCGCGGCCTGTTCCTACAGTTGGACCATGAAATTTCTGCCTTAGACCTTTTATAAAGGAAATAAATTGTTATAATTATATTATTAATTGGATGATGATTAATTTAAGGTACCAGGAGGGTAATTATCCATTAGCCTTATATTAAAAACCTTGTAGGAACAGGCCGCGACTTTTTATTATAAATACTGAATAATTCAACTTCGCTAGTTTTAAGGCTTTAAAATAAAATTACTTTTCAGCGAATAGCTTTGCTGGCTTTGAACAATTGTTTTGTTTTTATACATCAAATAATCATCAGGGTAGCTTACCCCGGGAGGGATAATAAAATCATTTTTGTAATCAAAATTTTGTTTGGCAACTTCATTGCCGGTAAAATCGGGTACTAATTTAATATGTACGGAATACCTGTTTTTGTTAATAAACTTTATAGCATAGCATGGGGTTCCATTGTAATCTATTAATGCATGATAGACGGTAACATTTTGTTCGCTTTTATCTTGTATCCAATCTGCAGAGGCCAGTTCTTTAAACCTGAGGTTTTGTTTGAAAATGATTGCATATAGCGGACTTGTGAGGTAATTAGATTTTAAAAAAAAGGTCAGGATAAAGGTGCCTACAGCAAATAGCATAAAAAACAAACCGGTATTGCTTACCTTGGATTTAATTACTCTCTTCATAGTTCAAATTTTAATTAAAAATAACCGGATTAAGGCCTGGTTTCATAAAATTTTATCTTACCACCAAACATAAATTTGTGCAGTATTACACAAGTAAATTATCAACGGCTTATTTGTATGCCCTGCTATCAATACCCTTTCCTTTATCAGTTTTACAAATAAAAAATAGGCGATCACTGGACAAAACAAAACAGTTTGCAGTAAAATAAGAAGCAGTAAAAAAAAGGATAAAGTTTTCGATAACGGAATTGATGATTAATAAGAATGAAAAGCAATCCATTTTCGCTGCTTTACCAAAACAAAATACAACAATTAATAACAAATTCAAATCTTTTAGCAATTTTTCAGCAGTGATAAAGAAGTTAATATAATAGTATTCTTTTTCCCCGATCAAAAATTTCCATTTGATTCCGTAACGATTTTACCAGGTCTTATTTTAAATTATGACTGAGTTTACTGACGACCTTAATTTGGATTATGTAAATAAATAATAGTTTTTATAAATTATTATCCCTTAAATGATATAATAATGGTTGGTGTATTAAGGTGTCAGGGTTGGTCGGAAATAGAATATTATTTTAAAGAAAAGCCGGGGACTTAATCTGGACAATATTCAAAAATTATACTCAAATATGCAATGAAAATATTGATTTATAGAGCCTTTTGCAATACTGTTGGATATGGTACTTTTAACACTGGTTTTTTTAGTAGTGTAGGCATGTTAACCATCGTGTTTGGGCAACGCCGATTGTAAATTTAATAAATTGAAAGCCGCCATCTTATTCAGTAGCATCATTTGCTACGAATGCCAAGCCTGATTTAATATTAAAAAATAATATATATGTTCCAGCGCAAGTTTGTTCAGGTTATTGGCGCAGGTTTTGGTGTTAATATTTTATTAAATCCTTTTTAATGAGCCAGGCATTTGTAAAAGAACAAGACGAGCGTTGGTTACACGATGTTGCACCAAGCTTCACTGCGTTAATTAGCTACCTAACCAGGGAAAATAATAATATAAGGGTTTATGAAAAAAAGAATTTCCTTAGTCTGACAGAAAATAAAGAATTGCATGAAATGAGCAACGGCTTAACTTATACCAAAGATAATAACGGCGTTTGGTATGTTGTATGAGCACAAAATACCAAACGCCTTGTCTTACTGCAGCTTTTGCAAAATAAAAATCCTTTGTTTGAGGTTATTAATTGCTGTTTTATGCCATTTTTATTTAACCTCATAATGTAGAAGCATATCGGCTACCTATAATTATAAGGATACTTTTTTCCCGGTTTTTATGGCAAGATAAATGGCATCAATAATTTTAAGATCTTTTAGGGCTTCCTGTCCGTCAATAGGTACAATTGGTTTTTTATCGTCAAAAATAATGCGCGCCATTTCATCCATTTGCACGGTTTGATGAGCAATATGCGGTTGTAAAAGTTCTCCTTTATTGGTACGACCTTTTATTGGCCCATAACCGGTACTTGGTTGTAATTCAGCATAGCCCTTATCTCCATCTAAAAAAAAGCGGTCTAAATTATCCATATTGTAGGTAGATAAACAAGATGCTACGGCACCACTTGGAAAACCAAATTGAAACTGGATGGTTTCATCAATTCCTTCTTTAAATTTAGCGGGATTGGTTTTGGTTTCGGTAGCCGTTACCCAAATTGGTTCTTCGCCAATCATGTACCTGCTTCCATTAATAGCATAAATACCAATATCCATCATGGAGCCGCCGCCCGAAAGTTTTTTATCCAACCGCCATTGATCAGGATTGCCAATGGTAAAGCCACATAAACCCTGAAAAAATTTAATTTTTCCCAATTCTCCCGCGTTGCGCATGCGAATAATTTCCAGCGTTTTTGGTTCAAAATGCATTCTATAGCCTACCAATAACTTTACCTTCGCTTTGGCACAGGCTTCAATCATCAATTCCCCATCTGCTGCATTAATAGCCATCGGTTTTTCACAAATAACCTGCTTTCCTGCCTTCGCAACCCTAATAACCTGGTCGCGGTGCAGGGCATTGGGTGTAATAATATATACCGCATCAATATTGGGGTTATCCTTTATGGCATCAAAATTTTCGTAATTATAACAATTACTTTCGGGTATATTATATTTAACCTGCCAATCTTTTATTTTAGATGGCGTACCGCTAATAACCCCTACCAATTTAGCTCTTGTACAATCTTTCATAGCTTCTGCCACGCGGGTACCATAACTTCCAAGCCCCATTATGGCTACTTTTAAAACAGGTCCGTCTGCGACAGGTTTAAAAAAGTCATCCAGACCAATGGCTTTTTGCCAGGGTAAATGAATGGCTATTACCGCCGTTGAAAGTTTTTGTATAAAATCTCGCCTTGAATTCATGCAGGAATATTTAAGTTGTTTAGAATGATCTATTTATTGTTTATCAGTTGAATTTTATTAACCCGGTTTTTATATAAATCTTTTTTAGAAAATATGGTATTGTTAATTATACAGGTAATCATTGACTGCACCGGTATAATTTGATAATAATTTTTTTTGAATTTTTAAGAAATAACCAATTACTGCCAACCCATATTACTAAGGTATATTTTTTAAAGCAGAATATATAAGGACAAGGATAAATAATTAGATCCACTACCGGTGTTATATTATTTTCGGTTAAAAATCAATTGTCATTAATTGGCTTGTGTTGCATAAAATACCGTTCAGTATAAAAATAAAGGGTGGATCAGGCAGGAGGAATAGGCAGCTATTATTTAAACCCCCTCATTTTTGCGCGCAGTTTTGAATATTTAAGGAATCAATTTATCCTTTGAGAAAACCCTTTACCGAAATACAACAAAATAGACAATTTGATAACAAAAACGAAGACCAGTTTGCTGCGAATTAAAAATTTTCTATCATAAATTCCTGAATTAAAATTATTTCAGCATAAAACAATCTATATATATAATTGTAATATGTATATGATTTTGTACTGTTTCCAAAGTAAAAGTTTTTAAATAGTAATGAAAGCTGGATTATAAATAATCCTTGAGAAAATAAGGAAATTACGCGGAAAGGGATTTTCATCACATTCCAATATTATACAAATCAGTTTTATTTTTTATACTAATTAAAAATGATTGGGTAAGTGTAAAGTAGTTTCAATTTAAAAAGATTGCAAGATTTTGCAGTCTTTTTTTGTGTTGTCCATAATTTAAAGCATTTTAAAAAATTTATAAGATTAGGTGGATCATTCGCAAACTTGCTATTTTAAGCTGTTTTTTACCTTTTTAAATTTAGGGCTTTAAAAAACATAATTGTCATTAAATAACCTTGGTTAACATTTAGAAACGCGACTATTTCTTAAGCGTAATAATTGATAAGTCGCATTTTTTATTGAATCCCGCCCATGGAGGACCGAATCCAATGCTGCGGCTTGTGCAAATACTGGTGTTTTTGAAGGCAGTCTGCGAAGGGCATTATTTATTGAAAATGTATAATTTGCATCGGTAAAATATAAAAACTAAGCACAAATAAGGCTACGAATCAAAATACTTGATGTATACTTTTGTATTATTTAAAAGTTATATAGCTCAGGCTATACTGCTTTTGCAAATTATCTACCCAATCCAAACAATCTATTTCAAAGTGATGTAAATTAGGCTCCAGTAATTGGATTCAAAATTTGAAAAGTAAGGTAATTTTTTTATCCTTTATTTACGGCATATTCATAATAAACGCTGATTGTCAGTAATAAAATCCCATTTAATAAAAATATTTCATCATTTCCCAAATCAATAAAATCCCGGATGGGAATGGATAGATATTGCCCTTAACGATTCATTACCAATGAAATAGCATTTTTTTAGTGCCATGTTTAGCCTTTCAATTGATAAACTTATAAAATATGATCAAATCATCCCATTTGTAAAAAGGCCTTTTTTGTGGCAATATATTTGCTGAATTAATAGAAACCTTAATCATGAGAATGAAAACTTATATGTTTTTCGCTTTAATTAGCCTTTCAACGCTGTTTTCTTGTAAAAAAGACACTAAATCTAAAGTAGTTCTATTTACCACCACCACCTACGACACTTTGGGAACCTTTACCGGACAGGGAGGAGTGAGTAATTTATTACCCGGTGATAGCATTTCACCGGCTATGCAAAATTTTATGGATACCCTGCTTCCGGAGCATGTCGATATTAGAAAATTGCATCCAGAATTATTTACGGGATCTGCCATTGCAGATATCAAAATAACACAAGCCACCTCAGTTTACCTTACTTTTATTTCAAGGCATACCGGGTATTATAATTCTTTTGGATTTTATACTTATCCCACTAATAATCCACCTTTAGTACCCTCGGATATTGCTAAAATAACCTTTGTTTTTCCAAGTGCCGGTCAAGGTTCCCCTTTGGTAGAAGGGGAAAAAGTAAAATTAGGAACCTTTTCTCCCGGAACTTCCATTGGTTTTGTATTGTTATTAGATGCTTATAATCCTACTAATAATACCATCAATAAAAATGCCCCACATTTCTGTTCCGCTGATATTTTAAATCCTGAAATTGATCCCAACTTAAAGCGCCATGTAATATTAAATTATTATGCTCCTGAAAATAAAACAATCATAAGTTTTGAAGATACCAATAGAACAGATCCAACCTGTGATAATGATTTCAATGACTTTATATTTTATTGCACACTGGCTCCATAATTGGAATTTTGATAGATTATAAAATCTATAACCATTTTAGTTCCTTCATCAAGGGGTGGATTATTTTCTTTATAGAAAGAGATTAATCCATCCCTTTTTAGTATATACATGTTGTTAAGTTAAGGGTTGTTGGGGCGCAACCCTGGCGGCTAACCGTGGCGGGTTTCCCCAGACCACTTGCATTTTGTTAACTTAATGGCATTGATATTTATATTTAAATCCTGATTAGGCTGAAAATACAGTTGCAGGTTTGGGAACTTTTTTTACAAAAGTAGAAAATTGAATTTTTCTAACAACAAGTTTTAATGGTATCCATTTAAATGCAATATATACACCAAAAAATCCGGAAATTGTTCCAAGAATTGCGCCTGCTAAAACATCCAGTAAAAAATGTTGCGCGAGATAAATTCTAGAATATCCTACCAGGGCAGCCGCCAATAATAGCAATATTTGCTGATTTTTATTGTTGATAAAATACACCAATACGGCAGCAATAGCAAAAGCTGTTGCAGTATGACCTGATGGAAAACTGTAATTGTTCGCCAGACTTACGCCATCAATAAAATGTAAATATTGCCCTGCTTCAAAAAATATTTTTGGTCTTGGAGCATTAAAGATGTTTTTTATAATTTGGGTACCCAAACCCGCCAACAAAAAGGAAACTAATAATGCCAGAAACTGTTTTTTAGTTTTATTAAAAAAAAGGAAGGCAGCAATAAGGCAAATTGAAAATATTCCATCTCCAATAAAAGTATAATTTATAAAAAATACATCCAGCCAAAAAGTGTGATAGCTGTTTAATGAAATAAAGCAGGCAGATTTTCCATAAATACTTAGTAATAAAATACCGGCAATGATCAGTATTGACAAAGCGGTACAAAACCCCTGACTACGTTTAATATAAGATTGGATATTCATGAAGTATTTTTTAATAATACTGCAAGCTAGCCAGCCAAGTTTGCTTTATTGTTACTAAAAAGTTACCCGTAGGTTATTAAAATTATTGATTTTATTCGTTTGCTCCTTCCTAGCACTGTCAACGAGCCTTTTGTGCTTAGCCGGGCACGATGCGTTTAATAAAAACTAATCCTTGTTTGATTTAATTTTTGCGCATTACTTACAAAACGTTCCATGGCCAAATTTCCAGCTTAGCAGGAAACAGTGGTTAGAAGGAGATGTAATTTGCGCGTAACATTTTTTGAATCCTCTCCCCATTTTTCTTCATACCCTTCGCCTCCCCAGCCGGAGGGCTGCGTAACTGCAACGCCGCGCCATTGGCTTCTTTCAATAAAAATATGCTGCGCATTTTTATTGAATCCGCCGGGGCGGACCGAACCCAATGAGGCGGCTTATGCAATTACTGGTGTTATTAAAGGCATGCTGCGATGGGTATAATTTTTATAAAAATGTATACTTTTCATTTCTTAATTGTAGCTTCTATATTTATATGCCAATGCTTTTTTAAACTTTTGGAATACGCTTATTTTTATTTTAGAATGTAAATTATAATGCTTTTACGAATGAACTGCCTAATTTTATTTTTTCTTTTAATTGCAATGCATAGCCATACTAAACAGTTATTGTAGCTATTTATTGAATAATAATTAAAACATTTCATCGCAGCCAATCGGCGAACCGGGCGGTGCAACTTCATGCATGGAAGGTCTCGCTTTTTCGGGTGATTTTATACGTTCAAGCGTCATTAATAAATAACCTTTTTTAGACGGGTTTATGCCTGATTTTAATTGAGCTAAAGCGTATGTTTTAAGCTCGTCAATAACATTTAATATTTGTGCTTTCGTGGCAAAAGAAGCCTCTTCATTTATAGATACAGCCAATAAGTAGGTAAGTAATAATTGTTCATTCTGTTCTCGTATCAATCCTTGTAAACCCTTTAAGCGCGTCGCTTTCCAGGTATTTTGAACCAATACTTTCAGCATTTCATCAATACCCAGTCCGTTATTTTCTGCCTGATATTGCACCATTCTGTTAAGGCGACTGCAGTTAAATAAAAAAGACAGGGGTAAATCTGCAGCTGTTTCTGCAGCGGCCAAGGGATCAAAGGCCAGACCTGTTCTTCTGTTAAATAATTCTCTGTTATAATCGTATCCTGCAGGACGCGGAGGAATCAATTTTAAAATGCTTTCCGGCAGCTCCAATATCTTTGGATCCATACATTCAACGATGGCGTTTAAAGCATTTAATTGTTCCTGCTTTGATACTGCCTTTGTTACTTGTTGTCCATCACCGCGCAAAGCATAGGTATAATACATACCGCCCACAACTTTGCTTACGGCTTCAACCTGGTAACGGTGAAATAAATACACCGGAACCAACACATCTTCCAGCATCGCCATGGGTACGCCTTTACGAATATTATTTTCACCAAATTGCGATAAGGCCTTTGCCCTTACTTTCAGTACATTTTTTAATGATGCAACGGGATCATTTCCATTATCCCATAAATGCGCATTGGGGTGCAAGCCTCCGGGGTCACGGGCATCCCGGTCAGATATAAAGGTGAGTCCTGACTTAGCCGCATCCGTTAAAATTTTATTTAAGGCAGCAGCTTCATTGATACCCTTATCAAATTGCCGGTACCCAAATTGAATGCTTACCTTATCCCAATCGCCAATTTGATTGGTGTAGGCGTTGGAAAGCTCTATATCATTATTGCTGTTGATGGTTACCATTGGTGGGGGATAATCCATAACGCTCGATCTGTTTTGAGCACTCGAAATATAATTGTGCTCCAGGCCAAGGGTATGTCCAACTTCATGTGCGGCCAATTGCTTTAAGCGTTGCAAAGCCATTGTCAACATTTTATTGTCAGCTGGATAATCCTCCTTTTCAAACGGAGCAAGTAAGCCCTGTGCTATCAGGTAATCTTGCCTAACCCGCAGGGAGCCCAGCGATACATTGCCTTTTATAATTTCACCTGTTCGCGGATCTACAATTGAATATCCATAACTCCATCCCCTTGTTGCCCGATGAACCCAATTGATCATATTGTACCGAAGATCCATGGGGTCTGCTGAATCAGGTAATATTTTTACCTGAAATGCATTTATATAGCCGGCACTTTCAAAAGCCTGGTTCCACCATTGGGCACCTTGCAATAACGCACTGCGTATGGGTTCGGGCGTACCGTTATCCAAATAATATATGATCGGTTTAATGGCTTCGCTTCTCGCTGCCATTGGATCTTTTTTTTGTAATCGGTGCCTGCAGATAAATTTTTTCTCAATAGGTTCTGTTACCGGTGTACTGTAATCAAAATAGGAGTTGGCATTAAAGGGCGCGCGTGCATCATAAAGCCTTGTTTCAAAATTGGAATCGGGCAACTGTACAAAAGAATGGTGCATTCTTACTGTTATGGCTTCTGCGGAAGGGGTTACCGTTGGTACATAATTTCCGGGTTTTCCATCTTTATTTACAAAGGTAGTGGTGGTTTCAAATTCTGAATTTAATAGAAAGTTTTTTGTCCTGGGTAAATACAGTGCACTTCGCGATGCGTCTAAAATATAGATGCCTTGTTTTGCAAATTGTAAACGGTTGCTTACCTGCATGGCATCGCGCAATAAAAAATCTGTGGCATCTACCAACACGGTTCCATTATCTTCTGCCGCAACGATAAAACCCCAAATGGTTGATTGGGCAAAGGACTGTGTTACAGCTCTTTTTTCCGCAGCATCTCCGCTAACGGCACGGTAGGCATAGTTTGGTTCTATCATTAATATTTTGTTGCCCACACGGCTAAAATTAACCACATAGGTAGTCCCCAAAATTCCTCTGTCGAGCCCTACATCATTCGATCCAAGCCCCGCTGGTAGTGAGGTCTGGTAAAGTAGCTCCACGTCAAATTTATCAATTTCCAACCAAATTTTTCCGGTACTTTCCTCCCAATAAAAATTCATAAAGCCAGGGTATGACTTCATATTTTTAGTTTTTTCTTTAATGGTAGTAACAGGTTGTGCCGATGCAAAAACCGGGATAAAAATTAGTAGCAGCAGATAGCGTAGCATTGGCAAATTTTATTTGAATACACAACATACAAAGGAATTGGGGAGGTAAAAAATATAAAGTGTTATTAGATAATGTATACCATTGATTTGATATTTTCTTTCCGTTTGAGTCTTTAATTTGCTGTTTGTGCCTCCGGCTAAATTGTTTGTATCACGGATTTATTGGAATATAAGGATTTTCCGGATTTTTTTGGCGCTTTAATTTTTGTGCAGGGATTATAATTTTTCTTCTCCGGCTGTCTTTTGCAGGCTCGGGTGGTGGAGGGTGCTTTATTTTACTTTAAATAAGTTGGTGTTATTTTTTTTCGTAAAAATTTTTGGCTCATTAATAAATTTATTTACCTTAACGTTTAGTTCAACTATCTACAACCAAAATTAAAAATATGAAAAAATATTTTTTTTTAATGCTTACTGCTTGTTTTATTCTTTCGGGTTTTTCCTTCGGGCAATCTTATAAATACATTTATTATTTTGATGGACAACTTAACCATGCCACCGCTAAAAAATCAACCATAATTGCCAAGGGTTTTATGGAAAAAGATGGCTTACTAAAACTCGATTATTTTAGTAAATTGGATAATTTTTTATTTATGACTGCCCATTACCTTGACTCTTCCCTAAACCAAATGGAAGGTCAGTTTACAGAATTTTCTGTTAAAGGAGATATTAAAAAACAAGGATATTATTTAAAAGATCAAAAGGAGGGAAGCTGGCTAACCTTTGATACGAGCGGATTTAGAACAGATTCTACTTTTTTTAAAAATGACAAAAGAATATTCTACGTAAACTATGGCTATTTTAAAAACGGACAATTGAGTTATGTTTCTTATACCGATAGCCTGGCAGATACCTTAAAAACCATTTCGTATAATGATAAGCAGGAAGTAATTAACGATGTATTTTTTAAAGGTAATAATGGACGGAGTATAAAATATGTTGCAGGTAAGATGGTGGTGGATACGCTTACAACAAGGGCCGAAAGTGAAGCTATTTTTCCGGGAGGATCAACAGGTTGGATTAATTATTTGATAGGTAATTTAGATGCTGCTACTCCCGTAGATCATGGGGCGCCAAAAGGTCAATATCAGGTGTTTGTAAAATTCAGGGTATCTAAAGAAGGTAAGATTAGTGATGTTGTAGCCGAAACAAATTTTGGATATGGAATGGAGAAGGAAGTAATCAGAATTATTAAATCCGGTCCGGACTGGATACCGGCCAGTCAATATGGTCGTAAGGTTAATGCATACCGCAGGCAACCGGTAACATTTGCAGTGGTTGAAAAATAGGTTTTATTAAATTTAAATTGCAATTATAAATTAAAAATATGCGCTTTTAATTTGGCATCATTGCCCGTTACTGTACTTTTAATAATAAACACTGCTTTTTTACGTTTCTTTC
Source organism: Ferruginibacter sp. (assembly GCA_043732685.1). Classification (GTDB taxonomy): domain Bacteria; phylum Bacteroidota; class Bacteroidia; order Chitinophagales; family Chitinophagaceae; genus Ferruginibacter. The sequence continues at coordinate 45,012 of JAYTHI010000301.1, forward strand.
ACACCTAAATCCGGGACTGTGAAAAATATTTATCTTATTTTATTAAGTACTATTTATATCAATTTTGTCGTAGCACAACCTGCTTATAGTGATTCTGCCGGTAAATTGGTAGCACAGAAATCCCTGATCATCACACCGGAAACAATTTTAAAAATTGAAAATCTGGGTACCAATATCAATACCTCCCTGCCCGAATTACGACCAACTATTTCTGCTGATGGCAATTTATTGTTTTTCATTTGCCAGAACCATCCCGAAAATACCAGGGTAAATGAAGTACCCAATTCGCAGGATATCTGGTTTTCAGAAAAAGATACTGCAGGTAAATGGACACCCGCCGTACATTTGGGTTATCCCTTAAATACCTATTATTACAATGCTGTTTTTTGGATTTCGCCCGACAACAACAGAATACTTATACGCAATGCATTTGTAAACGGAGATTATGCAGGTAATGGCGTTAGCATGTGTTACCTTAAAAAGAACGGACTATGGAGTAAGCCGGAAATGTTACACATCAGAAATTACGCAAAATACGATCGTGGACACCAGAATGGTGCGGTGATGGGTCACGACGGACAAACCCTTTTATTTTACATGAGTCCACAGGAGGGCAGCTATACCAACGAATTATATGTAAGTTTTTTGATCGGCGATAATGAATGGTCGGAGCCAAAAAGTTTAGGTAAAAAGATAAACCTCAAAAAATTTAACCAGACAACACCCTATCTGGCACCGGATGGGGTAACCTTGTATTTTAGCAGCAATCGCCCAGGGGGTAAGGGTTATATGGATATATGGAGGAGTACCCGACTGGATGACAGCTGGCAAAATTGGAGTGAACCTGTTGATCTACCAAGTCCGATTAATACCGATGATATGGATACTTTTTTTACCCTGGATGCCGGTGGAGAGTATGCCTATATGAGCACCGAATTAAATAGTTATGGAGAGAGTGATATTGTTAGGGTTAAATTGTTGGAAAGAGAAAAACCCAAACCGGTAATATTGGTTAGTGGCAATGTGTACAATAAAAAAACAAATAAGCCACTAAGTGCCTCCCTTGTTTATGAAACCTTACCAACAGGTACGGTTGTAGGCAATGGTTTATCAAACCCTACTGATGGGTCTTTTAAATTTGTTTTACCCTACGATAAAAATTATTTGATCCGTGCGCAGGCCGATCACTTTTTTGCCATTTCTGAAAACTTTAATTTAGATTCTTTGGTAAAAGCGGGCTATAAAGAAATTCATAAAGACCTATACCTGGTACCAATTGAAGTAGGCGCAGTGGTGCGCTTAAATAATGTATATTTTGATTTTGATAAATGGTTCCTGCGCCCGGAATCTTTTGTAGAATTGGACAGGGTAGTAAAAATGTTACAGGAAAATCCGGCCGTAGTAATTGAAATGAGTGCCCATACCGATAGCCGGGGCACCGATGAGTATAATCTTAAATTAAGCGACAACAGGGCAAGATCTGTAGTGGAATATATTCTTAGCAAGGGGATCGCCACCACAAGGATTACTTCGCAGGGGTACGGCGAATCAAGACCGGTAGTGCCAAACGATACCGATGAAAACCGCCAGTTAAACAGGAGGGTAGAGTTTACGATTTTAAAGAATTGAATTGATAAAAAAGAGAGCGAGAGGGGAGGTATGTTGTAAGTTATGAATTATAAGTTATCACTACTCTACTTCCCAGCATCGTCTGCTGCCGAGCAGGTGCGTTGGCCAGGACGTTGCGTACTACGGAGCAAAATCAAAAATATTGATTTGTGTTAACCAAGGCGCAACGTCCTCGGCTATGCACAAAGGCTCATGGAGAGACATTGCTAGGAAAGAGAATAATTGTTGGCAACTACTTCCCAGCATCGTCTCCTCCCGAGCCAGTGCGTTGGCTAGGGACGTTGCGTTCTACGGAGCGAGATCAAATAGGGATTTGTGTTAACCAAGCGCAACGTCCTCGGCTATGCACAATGGCTCGTGGAGAGACATTGCTAGGAAGGAGAATAATTGTTGGAAACTGACTCGTCCTGCTAGGAAGACGAATAATTGTTAGCAACTACTTCACTATTTCCCAGCATCGTCTCCTGCCGAGCCGGTGGGTTGGCCAGGACGTTGCATGTTATGGAACAAAATCAAACAGGAAAAACATTTATAAATAGAATCAACCCCGGCTTACGCAAAGGCGCATGAAGAGATTCCAAGAAAGGTAGTTTTATAGTTTGAGCAGCTACTGGTATAAGAACTTTAAGGTGATGCAATTAATATAGGTGCATAGCATTACCGGCACAAAATTTATCTTAATTATTTTGTGATGGCCACTCCAATAAATGAATCTGCCGTACCATAATACAAATACCATTTGCCTTTAAAATAAACAAGTCCTTCACCGAATATCGTACCCGCTTTATATTGCCCGGTTACTTCGTGCGGCAGAGAGGGTTTTAATAAACAGGTATCCGTACGGGATACTATTTTCTCCATATTATCGATGTCGAAAACTACTTCGCCAACCGTGTAAGTGCCTTTTGGTAAATGCGTGTCTGCATTTTCGTTGGTGGCATTTTTACCATTATACAATAACAAAATACCTTTATCTGTAATTATTGCCGGTGGTCCACATTCTGTAAGGTCGCTATCAAATTTTCCCGGTCGGGTTTCCATGGCTTTTTTTAATTCACCGTGGCTGTCCAGTATAGGATTCCAGTCTGATAAATTATCCGACCAGGCAAGGTTTACAAAATGTTCTCCCCAATACATCCAATATTTACCTTTGATTTTAGCAAGTAGTGGCCTGCCATTTTTCATTGCTGTAACCATGGAGGCCGATTTTGTTGCCAGGTTTAAAAACCTGCTATTATAACCCTTGGCAAAGGCTGGTCCGGTTTTTTGCCAATGAAATAGATCTTTCGAAATAGCGATAGACAGCCTTGGTACATCATAATTCCAGGCTGTATAAGCCATTACATAATTACCATCAATGGTTTCTACCACGCGCGGATCTTCGCAGCCACCTGGATAATCAAATTTGTTAAATTCACCGCCATCGGGGTACAAAACCGGTGACGCATAATTTTTAAAATGAATGCCATCATCACTAACGGCAAGGCCTATACGCGAAGTTCTGCCTCCCAATATTGCGGCCGGATTATCTTCGCTTCTGGTAAATAAATATACCCTACCCTCCTTAACAATGGCAGCAGGATTAAATACATCCGCCTTCTGCCATTTAACGGTAGAATTTTTCAATGAATCGTAAAATATAAGGGTTGAATCTGCCTTTAAAATAGGATAGGTTACCGGTTTATAAAAGGAAGACAAATCACTTAAACTTGCCTTTTTTGAAACGGTACAGGATGCCAATAATAAGATCAATAACAACTTGCAATAATTTTTCATATGTATAGATTTATCTTTATTGAATTATTTCTACAACTAATTTTATCCTGCACTTTCAGGCAACAAAAAAGGGAAACAATTGCTTCCCTTCAAAATTTATAATTACAGCACTAATTTTTTGGTTTTTTCTGACTTTTGGGTGCAAACATCACCAACATTCTTTTTCCTTCCATTTTAGGCATGCCTTCTAATGCACCTACATCTTTTAATCGATCAGCAAATTTCAATAATAACAATTCGCCTCTTTCTTTAAACATGATAGCACGACCTTTAAATTGTACATGCGCCTTAACTTTATTGCCGTCCTGCAAAAACTTTTCTGCATGCTTGCATTTAAATTCAAAATCGTGGTCATCAGTATTTGGTGTAAAACGAACTTCTTTAACCTCGCTAGTTTTAGACTTCGCCTTCATTTCTTTTTTCTTCTTCTTTTCATCGTACAAAAACTTGTTGTAATCGATGATCTTACACACTGGTGGCGTGGCTCCCGGTGAAATTTCTACCAAATCCAGTTGTTGATCCTGTGCCATTTTTTGAGCATCAGCAAAGGAGTAAATACCAGGTTCAATATTTTCACCCACGAGCCTTACTTCCGGCACTCTTATCATGTGGTTGGTACGGTGTTCCTGTTGTTGTTCTTTTTTAAAACGAGGGTTAAATGCGCCCCTCGGGGCTCTTGGTGGAAATGCCATTAATTGATTTTAATTTTGTAATAGTAAGTTTAGTGCTTACGTTTTAATTTAAAGTTAATAAATATTTATCTATTCGAATGCTCTTTTACTTTTTACCTCTTCATTTACCAAAGCAATAAAGGCATCAATGGTTTCAACACCCGTATCGCCTTTACCTTGCCTGCGTGTAGAAACGGTATTTTCATTTACCTCTTTCTCTCCTATAACCAACATAAGCGGTATTTTTGCCAATTCCGTATCCCTGATTTTTTTACCGATCTTTTCGTTTCTATCATCTACTTCAGCACGAATATCTGCATTTTTCAATTGTTGTGCCACATTTTCTGCATAAGGTAAAAATTTATCACTGATAGGTAATAATTTAACCTGAACAGGAGCCAACCATAAAGGAAATTTACCGGCACAATGTTCGATTAAAACCGCAATAAATCTTTCAAGGCTTCCAAATGGAGCCCTATGTATCATTACAGGACGGTGTTTGGCATTGTCTTCTCCGATATAAGTCAATTCAAAACGTTCCGGCAAATTATAATCTACCTGAATGGTACCCAACTGCCATTTTCTGCCAATTGCATCCCTTACCATAAAATCTAACTTAGGACCATAAAAAGCTGCCTCTCCATATTCTATAGTTGTTTGCAAACCTTTTTCAGCAGAGGCTTCAATAATAGCTTGCTCGGCCAGTTCCCAATTTTCGTCGCTTCCAATATATTTGGCGCGGTCGGTTTTATCCCGTAAAGATATTTGAGCGGTAAAATTGGTAAAACTTAAAGATTTAAATACATATAAAACAAGATCAATTACCTTTTTAAATTCATCCTTAACCTGGTGCGGCATACAAAATAAATGTGCATCATCCTGTGTAAATCCGCGTACCCGGGTAAGACCATGTAATTCTCCATGCTGCTCATATCTATATACGGTTCCGAATTCTGCAAAACGCAAAGGCAAATCTTTGTAGCTCCGGGGCGAGGTTTTATAAATTTCGCAATGGTGCGGACAGTTCATTGGTTTTAAATAAAACTCCTCTCCTTCCTGTGGTGTTTTTATTGGCTGAAAGCTATCCTTGCCATATTTTTCATAATGACCTGAAGTAACGTACAAATTTTTATGGCCTATATGCGGTGTAATTACGGGCAGGTAGCCACTATCCAACTGTGCTTTTTGTAAAAATTGCTGCAATCGTTCTCTTAGCATGGCTCCTTTTGGTAACCACAGGGGTAATCCCATGCCCACTTTTTCGGAGAAGGCAAATAATTCCAATTCTTTTCCCAACTTACGATGGTCGCGCTTTTTGGCTTCTTCCAATAAAATTAAATACTCCTCCAATTCTTTTGTGGTAGGAAAAGTAACGCCGTAAATACGGGTAAGCATTTTATTTTTTTCATCTCCTTTCCAATAGGCGCCTGCAATATTGGTAAGTTTAATGCCTTTAATAAAACCGGTATTGGGTATATGCGGACCACGACAGAGATCGGTAAATTTTCCTTGTGTATATAAAGTAATTCCCCCATCTTTTAAATTACTTAAAAGATCCAATTTATATTCATCTCCTTTATCGGTAAATAATTGTACCGCATCAGCCTTACTAATTTCTTTTCGTAAAAATGGATTGCCTTGTTTGGCTAGTTCGGCCATCTTTATTTCTAATCTGCGCAGGTCTTCTTCAGCAATTGAATGGTCACCAAAATCTACATCATAATAGAATCCGGTTTCCAATGCCGGACCAACCCAAAATTTTACTCCCGGAAACATTGATTCAATTGCTTCCGCCATTAAATGCGCCGAAGAATGCCAGAAAGTTGATTTTCCGGTAAGGTCATTCCAGGTTAATAATTGAAGGGTTGCATCCTGATTAATGGCACGTTCTGTATCCCAAACTTCGCCGTTAATATTTGCTGCCAGTACTTTTCGGGCCAGGCCTTCGCTTATAGATTTGGCAACACCCATTGCAGTAACGCCTGCCTCAAATTCCTTTACTGCCCCATCCGGTAATGTAATTTTTATCATAATTAACGAAGCTTCATTTCTATTTAAGTTTGCAAATTTAACGAAACTATTAGGTATGGAAGCAACTATCTAAAATATCTTTGTAGCCTTGCTTAATTACAATATTATTATTATCTGAACTTAATAATGCAGACCTTGTTCTGATTAGGTATTGATTTAAAATTAGTTAAAAATGAAAAAAATTCTTGTTGTTCTTACAGTATTATTTTTTGTAACGAAAATTGTGGTGGCACAAAAAATTAATGGTCAGTGGAGAGGATTTTTTAACAGCAAAGGAGATATTGTTGCCACCGGTGGTGACAATACCGAATTTGTTTTGGAAATTGAAATAAATGGAAGCAGCGTAACCGGATTTTCTTATACCTATTTTGAGGACAGAAAGTTTTATGTGATCTGTTCTGTAAGTGGAACTTTTAATAAAAATTCCAAAAGTTTAAATGTTACCGAAACGGGAAAAGTTAAAGGCTCTACTCCTCCGGGATGGAGTGATTGTTTACAGACACATATCCTTACTTATCAAAAAGTTGATGGTGTAGAAGAGATGAAAGGGATTTGGAAAACAGCGCCCGGCCAAGCTGGAAATTGTGGAACAGGCACTACAACGCTTACAAGAAGAACATTGAGTAAAAATTTGGCATCCTTTAACAAACCCAAAACCAGCGTGCCTTTTTCTTCTCCTGAAAAGACAAAAAAATTGCCTGATCTGTCGGATAGAAATAAAAAAGCTGTAGTAACTGCTCCTTTGGTTGCCAAAATTAAACCTGCTGTCAAACCTCAAAAAATTATTGTAAAAGCAACCGTTAAAAAAGATACTATTGCCGCTATTTTACCGCAAGTTAAAACTGTTCCGGAAATTGTAAAAGCACCGGTTAAAAAACAGCTTACCAATATTCCTGCAATAACAAGTGCCGGTTTTGAAAAAAGGGGCAGCGATCTATTAAAAACCATTGAAATAAACGGCGAAGAATTTAATGTGGCCTTATATGATAATGGTGCGGTTGATGGGGACAGCATATCGCTTTTTTACAACGGTAAACTAATATTATCGCATAGAATGTTAAGTGAAAAAGCCATTACCTTAACCTTGGATGCCACCACAGAATACGCAGTAAATGAACTGACCATGTATGCAGACAATTTAGGTACCATCCCACCAAACACTGCACTGATGGTAGTTACAGACGGCGACAACCGATATGAAGTGCGCATTTCATCAGACCTTAAAAAAAGTGGAACAATACGTTTTGTACATAAGGCAAAGAAGGAATAATATAAAGGTTATGTATTTGATTGAATAAAATTTATTTATTCAATCAAACACATAATTTATAAACGAATTTTTTTATTAAAAATTTACATAGCCAATTTAAGAAATTAATTGGTTAAAAAAATCAATGGTTATAATTTTCGGAATACATAGTAACTCGTAATTGCCCAATCTTCTTTATAATATAACCATATTTCAGAATCACTAATTTTTTTTACAGTTGCCTCAAATACATCATATGAGGGAAAACCATCCTGATTAAACTCCGATATCATTGTCAACTTATTTCCCGTAAGTGTCCATCCCGCAATATATTCCTTGTTATAAATGTTTGTTTTGTAATTAAGTTCCGTACAAGTAGAAGTTGTACTATCTATTCTCAATTCTTTGAAATAATCATAATACTTCATTCCACCATTAATATTAAAGAGGTAATCCTTTTTAGAACAATAAGTTGAATCTCCGTCATTACCAATATTTTCTACAATAGTGGACGTTGGATAAACTGTACTAATACGACATACACCAGGGGCAATTGCATAACGATAATAATTAGTATCATAAACATTGTTTCCAATTTCTAATGAATAGTATCTGGGATCCACCCATTTATTATACGGTATGGTATCATTTGATTCATTCGTTATAGAGCCAGATATGGATTTTGCATAGCTGGAAAATAGCCGCCATCCCCCTTGCAACCAGGCTGTACTTGAATCCCCACCTAATTTCGAAACAATAACACAGCTGGTAACAGAATCACTTACATTTCCGGAAGCATCATAGGCTGCATAGGTTACACAAATTGTATCAGGAAGATGAAGATTAGGTGGTAGTATCAATACGATGGCGCTATCTACAAAACTATCTCCCTGCACCCTATTTGGTCTAAAACCAAAACCGGTTTGCCGGGCATTTGCCTTCGTTTTGCCAACACCTTTTTCTGTAATTAATGGTTTTGTATAATCTACTTTAAAATAGTCTTTAGCTCCTTTAATTGTTACATAATAACCCGCTACATTACCACTGATAACCACAGGTTTTATAATGGCAAATCTGCCGGCAAAACCGTGTATAAAAGTATCCGTTTGAGCTTTAATTACAGGAGCTGAAGAACCAGTTGTCGGGTTGGGTGCAACGCCTTTAATTCTGGCGCCATGCCATACCTTTATTTTTGCAGTATCAACCGCAGCGGTTGAATCTTTTACAACAGGACCAATTCCCGGATTTCTTAATTCTTTTTGGCAACTAATAATACCAGTCAGTATAATAAGGGTGAGGATAAATAATAGCGGTTTCAATTATGTTTAGTTTTTAAGTGGTTAACGTAATTAAAAAACAAACATAATTAATATTTAACTCATATCAAAATTTAAAGTTATAAGTAATAGAGGGAATAATTGGAAACAAACTCACTTGTTTGCCCTGTACTTTTAAGGAACCATCATAAGCGCTTCCGGCCTGGTCAAAATAAATAAAATATGGATTTTTGCGGCTGTACACGTTGTAAATACTAAATACCCATTCTGATTTTATTTTACGCCCTTCATTCTTTTTAGAATTATAAATTGCAGCAATATCCAGGCGATGATAGGCAGGTAATCGATATTCATTTATACGACTATATTCCTGTGTAAGCGTGCCATTGACCAGGTAAAAACGTTGTGGTAAAGTTGTGGCATTACCGCTGCCGTAAACGAATGTAGCAGAGAGTTTCCAGCGTTGATTTAAATTGTACATAGCAACAACACTAAGGTCATTTCTGCGATCGTATTTTGCAGGATATTTTTCACCAAAATTTAGCTCCGGAAATTTTCTCCAGGTCCAGCTTAACGTGTACCCTATCCAACCCGTTAACCTGCCTTTTGCTTTATTTATAAAAAATTCGCTGCCATAACTCCACCCCTTTCCAAAGGTGAAAAAGTTCTCTGTATCCTGCAAAGTATTGGGCGTATAACCTGCTTTATATTCAATTTGGTTTTCCATGCTTTTGTAATACAATTCCACGGAGGTTTCAAAAGTATTATCGTTAAAATTTTTAAACAATCCTGCGGCATACAACCAACTTATTTGAGGCTTCACTTTATAAGTACTGGGCACCCAAATATCCGTAGGCAAAGTAGAGCCCGAATTGCTAACCAAATGAATGTATTGAAAGTTTTTTGTTACAGACGCTTTAAAAGAAGTTTCGTCATTTAGACTATAACGTAGCGTAAAACGAGGTTCAAGACCACCATAGGTTTTTACATTTTTACCGCTTCCATAAACGGTACTGTCAAGCCGGTTTCCATTAGCATCTTCCCGGTAAATATTGTAAGGTCCAATTTGTTGAAACAAACTATACCTCAGGCCTACATTAATCTTAATTTTTTCGCTCAGGTCCCAATCATCCTGCAAATAAACTGCCGCTTCATTAGCGTATTTAACCTGTGCATTTTTTGGTTTAAAAGCAACCGTATCCTGATTACCACTTACAACACTGGGCGTAAATTTATGATAGGTATATAATCCGCCAAACTTAATACGATGACCTGTAAATGGGTACAGGTCAAAGTCTTGCTTTAAAGTAATATCCCTAATGCCGGACATCAATTTAATTTTAAAATCATTTTGTGCTGCCTGAAAAGAGAAATTGTAATTGTTATAAACAAGTGAAGTATTGCCAAATAATTTTTTATTAAACACATGGTTATAGCGAATAGTACCGGTAGCATTACCCCAGGGAATATTTACATTCAGGCTTCTTTTTCCATTTACAAAATCAAAAACATCTCTTCCAAAATAGCCACTGATATAGAGGCGATCTTTCTCCGAAAACCGATAATTTACTTTAGCATTCAAATCATAAAAATAATATCCGGAGCCATAAAATTGACTGGTCTTTTTAATAAATGGTTTGGTGAGCACATCTATATAAGTTCGTCTTGCCGAGATGATAAAAGAAGCTTTATCTTTTTTGATAGGCCCCTGAATAGAAAGGCGGGAAGCAATTAAACCAATACCTCCATCTACCTGAAATTTTTTATCATTTCCTTCCTTCATAGATATATCTAAAACGCTTGATAAACGGCCACCATATTGTGCAGGCATTCCACCTTTAATTAAGGAAACATTTTTGATAGCATCAGCATTAAAAATAGAAAAAAAACCAAATAAATGCCCGGTATTATAAACGATGGCATCATCGAGCATGATAAGATTTTGATCAGGTCCGCCGCCTCTTACATAAATACCTGCACTACCTTCACCTGCGTTTCTAACACCCGGTAATAATTGGATTGTTTTTAAAATATCTACCTCGCCCAAAAAAGCAGGTATCGCTTTAATTTGTTCGATGGGCAAAACAAATTTTCCCATCTGGGCATTCTTTATATTACCATCTTTTTTTTGGGAACGAATAATTACCTCCTGTAAAGCTTCCCTGGTACTAAGGTCAATATTTAATAATTGATCAGCCGCCAGCTTAAGCTCAATTATTTTTGGTTGATATCCTGCATAAGAACAGGTAATTTCATAAGTTCCTTCCATTAGCGTTATGGAGAAAAACCCATATTGATTACTCGTAATACCTTTAATCGATCCTTTTACAGCAATGGTAGCACCAATCAGGGTTTCGCCGTTCTGAACATCCTTAACATAGCCGCTAATGGTATATTTAGATTGCCCGACTGACAATAAAGAAAGTAAAATAAAACTTACCGAACATAAGAAAGCCTTCATATTTGAACGGGTTTTCTTTTTTTGCGGAATATCAGATAACATAAAATTTTGAATAAAGCTTATAACGCTTTTATACTATCTTTTGTTTCGCCGCAATGCAACATGCCCGATTTAAACTCCGGATTAAATTTACCCATGTATGGATTAATAATTTCCTGGGTATTGCTGATCCAATTGGCCTCTTTCCCTTCACCAAAGGCCATCGGACAGTTTTGCCAGTACAGGGTTTTACCTTCGTAATGAATAGTTTTTAGTAAAGGATATACACTTTCGCTGATGGCGCTAAAATCTTGCCTGATCTCCAAAATATTGGTTTGTTTTAACAAACTTGCTGCATTTGCTTTGATATCAATTAATTGCATTCCCGCAGTTTCGGCAATACCGGAAGTATCCTTTTTTAATTCAACCATTTTTAAACTATCGGTTAGGGAAAGAAATTTTTTGGCGGCTTGTATAGCAAGCATGGAATCTGCATTTACCAAAGCATTTTTTATATCAAAATAAGCCAGCATCATCGTATCCAACTCCTTATTAAATTGAGGAGTATGGGTTTTAGCTTTAAGGGGTCCGGCTTTAGGGTCATTATCATTCTTGGCAGACCTAAACTGAAACCAATAAATACCAGACGCTATCAGTAAAATAATTATTAACAATACTACCTTTTTCATATATGCGTTTTTAACAAAGCTACGAGATATCATCAAAAAGCGTTAATAGTTTGCCGATTGAATTACTTTTGCAGCCAAATAGGTTTTAAATAATAAATTTTATATACAGTTATGCTTTTAGGATTACAGAATGTGACGTTTGAATTTGGTGCCCGTGCTATTGTAGAAGATGCCACTTGGCATATACAGCCCAACGAAAGAATTGCCTTGATAGGTTATAATGGTACCGGAAAATCTACTTTATTAAAAGTACTTACCAGGCAATTTTTGCCCAATAAAGGTACGGTAGAGCAAGGTAAAGAAACTACCATTGGCTTTTTACACCAGGATTTGTTAAGTTTTGATACCGAAGATTCTATATTAGAAGTTGCCATGGGTGCTTTTGAAAGGGTTAAACAATTGGAAAAAGAGATTGAAGCTATCGGTTTAGAACTGGAAAGAACAGGCGATGAAACTTTAGCACACGATTATTCTGAAAAACTGCATGAACTTGAAGTTTTAGGCGGTTATGATATTCACCATAAGACAGAAGAAATTTTACAGGGACTTGGTTTTACAAATGATACCCTGCACAAACCCTACAAATTATTTAGTGGAGGTTGGCGCATGAGGGTTTTATTGGCCAAGATGATATTAATGCATCCGGATGTGTTGTTGTTGGATGAACCTACCAATCACCTTGATTTACCAAGTATTGAGTGGCTTGAAAAATATTTAAAGAGTTACCAGGGCGCTGTAGTTATGGTAAGTCATGATCGTTATTTTTTAGACAGAATGGTAACCAAAGTGGTTGAATTGTACCAACAAAAACTACACTTTTTTACAGGCAATTACAGCTATTACGAAACAGAGAAAGCATTAAGGGTTGACATGCAGCAAAAGGCTTATGAAAACCAGCAGGACTATATCAGACAGAACGAAAAGTTTGTGGAAAGGTTTAAAGCGAAAGCCAGTAAAGCCGCAGCAGCACAGAGTATTGTTAAGCGTTTGGAAAAATTAGACCGCATAGAAAATGTAGAGATCGAGCGTCCGAATATGCGCATCAACTTTTCGATGGATAAACAACCCGGAAGAGTTTTATGTACCTTAAAAAATGTAAGTAAACGTTTTGGCGATCTTGTAATTATGGAAAACACGGGTGCAGAAATTGACCGTGGCGATAAGATTGCTTTGATTGGTGCTAATGGAAAAGGTAAGTCTACCCTACTGCGTGTTATTGTAGGTAACGAAGAATTTACCGGGGACAGAATTTGGGGTCATAATGTAGATGAATCTTTTTATGCCCAGCACCAGTTGGAAGCTTTGAATATTAATAATACTGTTTTAGAGGAGATGAAGGATAGCGGTAGCGGTAAAACTGAATTGGAATTGCGTAGCTTATTAGGTTGCTTTTTATTCAGCGGTGATGCAGTAGATAAAAAAATCAAGGTGTTGAGTGGAGGGGAAAAAGCGCGTGTTGCATTGGCAAAAACCATTGTGAGTAAGGCTAACTTTTTGATGTTGGATGAACCTACGAATCATTTGGATATACATTCAGTAGATCTGTTAATCGGGGCGTTAAATAATTATGAAGGCAGTATTGTTTTTGTAAGTCACGACAGGCATTTTGTAAGTAAAATTGCCAATAAAATTTGGGAGATTGAGGACCATAAAATTGTTGAATTTAAGGGTAGTTATGCAGAGTGGGAAGATTGGAAAGAAAGAAGAATGGCAGCTGCAAAATTGGCAGAAGTTAAGGTCGCACCAGCACAGTCTGCTGTAAAAAATAACAACAATCAATCCTCCAGAAAAGAGGCCGTTCCGGAACCCCAGGTTAATAACCAGCGCGGTCCGGTTGATAAAGAAGTAAAGAAGGAATATCAAAAAAACAAAACCCGTTTTCAACAAATAGAAGAAAAGTTAGCGATTTTAAATCAGCGCAAAGTTAGTCTGGAGGCTGCGATGGCTTCTCCGGGTAATTATGCCGATAAGGATAAATTTCATCAGATTGAAATGGAGTATAAAACAATCAGTTCCGATTTAGTGGTATTAAACAAAGAGTACGAAATAGTATTTGAAAAGGTGATGGAGTTGGAAGAAAAAATGGGATAAGGTATATAAATATTATAATAATAAAGGCTTATCTAAAAATTGGATAAGCCTTTATTGTTATAAAACTCAATATTTTATTTCAAATAATTTGCACTAAGCCCTGCAGGGCACATATAACAGCGATAAGCTTAGCCCTTCTGTATATACAAATATCGGATGCAGCCGAAATGAGGACATAGTTCAATAAAAAACGCCCCACAAAAGTGAGGCGTTTTTTATATTTTTAAAATATTGCTTAAAAATTTCTAACAGTCATTTCAACCCTTCTGTTTTTAGCACGACCTTTTGCAGTTTTATTATCTGACACAGGCTTATCCTGTCCAAAACCAGCTGCAATTAACCGAACTTCCTCAACACCCTTTTTTACGAGATACGCCTTAACTGAATTGGCTCTGGCTTCAGATAGCAATTGATTCTTTTCAACTTTACCTGTATTATCGGTATGACCGGCAATATCAACTTTATAAGTTGGATGCTCATTTAAAATTGTAATAACATTATTAAGTGCAGCATTGGATTTAGCCAACAATTTGGCACTTCCGGTTGCAAAAAATAGATTTTTTGCACTCACATTAATTTTGTTAATGATTTCTACAGCTATGACAGGACAACCATAATTAGAAGCAGGACCTGCTTCGGTTGGACATTTGTCTTCCTCATCATTAACACCATCACCATCAGTATCAGGTATAGGGCAACCCTGGTATTTAGCTGTACCAGCAACGGTAGGACATTTATCAACTTCATCATTTATGCCATCTCCATCAGTATCAGGAATAGGACAACCCTGGTATTTAGCTAAACCGGCAACAGTAGGACATTTATCATCTTTATCTGCAATACCATCTCCATCAGTATCAGGGCAACCTTTTAAAGCAACCAAACCAGCTACATCCGGACAAGCATCCGTGCTATCAGGTACACCATCATTATCCCTATCTGTAATAACAGCAATTGGGGCAGGAGGTAAAACTTTTTCTTTTGCCTTGCTTGCATTAATACTTTGCGTAAAACCTAAAGAATAAAACATGTTGTTATCCAACTTGGTTTTTGAAAACGAGGTACGGTAATTGGCCTGTAAAAAAAGATAGCCCTCATTAAACATATTTAATTGTATACCAACACCAAGTGGAGCGTAACCAGCCCATATATTTTTACCATAATTACCAATACCTGCACCGGCAGATAGAAATGGATTTATTAAATGATCATCAGTTAAGAGACGCATGTGCAACGAAGCCTCAAATTCGTTTGTATACGAAGCTGAAGCGGTCGATGCTTGTTTGGCATAATCTGTAAATAACCCATTATACCGTAATGAAAAATCAAAATGATCGTTAATTCCTTTCCAATACATCACTGAAAAACCAGGATCAAGTTTGCCTGCTTTGGGAACTGAAGCTGAGAAGTCTACACCATTAACACTAAATCCAATTGCAGCACCTTTTTTAGTTCCACCAAAGTTTTGCGCGGATACTATGTTAACCACAAAAATTAACAGCAATGCCGTTGTAAAATTTTTAAAATTCATACTATTTATTTTAGTTTAAAAAAGTTTAATGATTGACAGTCATTGACCGTCAACATATTATAATTTATTTATATAGCTAAATTAGTTATTCGTGTTGATATTTAGGGCATAATATCAAAGACAATTATTTTTTCCTTTTTTTACTAATCTAAACTTTACCAAACTTGAAATCCCTATATTTGCCGAAATACGACTTGGTAGCTCAGCTGGATAGAGCATCAGCCTTCTAAGCTGGGGGTCATTGGTTCGAATCCAATCCAGGTCAC
>JAYTHI010000302.1:0-2976 GCA_043732685.1 Ferruginibacter sp.
TAATCCTTTTAGTGGTATTTGCCATTAAGGGAAGCGGTATCTTATCCGCCGATGAATATTTTAAAAATTATACAAAGGCCGCTTTGGAACCCGGACATACAAAAAAACTATTTCAATAAAATTTAATAATTATCCTTTTTTGATTTTATAATTAATTACGTATATTTTTGTCTTTCAATGGTTTGCATATAACTTATTGAAATGATCATTAAAAATATTATTCATAATTTGTATTAAAATTAATTTATATATTTAATTTAAAGGATTTGTAACAAAAACTATCCTTAAATAAATTTTATTTATAAACATTTAATTTCTACTACCAAATATCCAATATTAAATGAAGAATAACTTGCTCCTTTTGGCGCTAACAACATCTATTATTATTTTTATCAATTCCGCCGCTTTATCTCAAATTCCTAATTATGGCGCTGCGGGTAATTTCGTATTTTTTACCACTGCAGGAGCCATAACTGCAAATTCGTCGGTTTCTCACATTACCGGTGGCGATGTTGGAACCAATTCCGGAGCAATTACAACTTTTGAGAATACCACTATGACCGGGGTTTTTCACATTGGTGACGCTATAACTGCTCAGGCAGTTATAGATTTGAGGGCAGCTTTCGATACCTTGGAAACCCGCGTTTCAACAACCCCACCACATGCAACTTCTTTTGGTGCAGGAGAAACGCTTCCGCCAGGCGTGTATAGTTTAGCCGGAGCAACATCAATAGCAGGTAACCTTATATTGGATGGTCAGCATAATCCCAATTCAATATTTATATTTCTGGTTTCAGGAGGTGCCTTTACTTCGGGAACAGGTTCAAGTATCACCCTTATCAATGGAGCCTCGGCATGCAATGTGGTATGGGCTATTAATGGTGCAATTTCTTTTGCAGGATCAAGCAATATGATGGGCACTTTTATTTCAAATAATGGCGCATTTTCTATGGCCGGTGGCTCAACCCTTGTAGGAAGAGCATATTCTACTTCAGGTGCCTTATCCGTAACATCCGTTTCTGTAACCATACCAAAAGAATGTGCTGATTTTATTGCAACAATATGGACAGGCGTTAATACAGACTGGAATAATGGAAATAACTGGAATAATTTTATTGTACCAACTGCCGCTACCAAACTTACTATACCAGTAAACATCAATAATCTTTATCCCGTTATTAATACCTCAAATGATACCGTTCAAAACATCATTATTAAAACAGGCGCATCCTTAACAATAGCTGCTGGTGGCACCTTGCATTTAAGTGGTTCAATAAATGATTCAGGCACACTGGACGCTTCAATGGGAACCATAGAATTCAGGGGTATTTCACCTCAAACCATTGCTGCGCAAACCTTCTTAAATAATACGGTTAAAAACTTAATCATAAGTAATAACCAGGTAAATCTTTTAGGGCAACAAAATGTAACGGGTACCCTATCATTTGGCAATAGCAACGATACCTTGTATACCAATGATAACCTTGTTTTAAAATCCACTGCTACTGCAACTGCCCTGATTGCAGACATTACCAACGGTGGAACTCTGTCAGCAAATACCATTATAGGAAATGTTAGCATTGAAAGGTATATAGGTGCAAAACGTGCCTGGCGCTTATTGTCAACACCGATTGTTTCGGGTAGTGTATCCACAATTAATAATGCCTGGCAGGAAGGTGCCACCTCAACCGATCCAAACCCCGGTTATGGAACACAAATTACAGGTGGTTCTGTTGCTAACGGATATGACCAGGGAATCAATAGCTTTTCTTCCATAAAAATATTTAATCCTATAAATAATTCACTTCAAAATTTGCCCTCAACCGGTACAAATACCGCTTTAACCGCTAACCCTGCCTATTTTATTTTTGTGCGGGGTAACCGAAGCACCAACCTGTTGCAAGGTACCGGAGCAGCCCTTTCTCCAACTATTCTTAGAATGAAAGGGAGCATAAATACAGGCGATACGGTAATACAAATTAATGCGGCCAACTTTACACTTGTTGGCAATCCCTACCCTGCTCCTATTAATTTTCATACGCTAACTAAAGTTAATGTACCTGATAATATGTATGTATGGGATCCCTATCTGGTGGGCAGTTCCGGTGTAGGGGGCTATGTTACTTTTAGCTGGAACAGTGGTAAAGGCAGCTATGATTCTACTCAATCTGTTAGTCCGGTAAGCCGTTATATTCAAAGTGGTGAAGCTTTTTTTGTTAATTCAAATGGAATAGCCGGCACTTTAACCTTTTCAGAAATTAATAAAAATGCGGGTGGAAGTGATCAGGTTTTCAGAGAGCTGGGCACCACAAAAGACGCCTCCCTGCGGGTAAATTTATTTGATACCAATGCCGACAGTACCATCTATTTAACCGATGGGGTATTAACAACCTATAACGATGCCAATACCAACCTGGTTGATAACAATGATGCTTTAAAATTATACAATTCAGCCGAAAACATTTGTATTGGAAGGGAGGGTAAAAACCTCGCAATAGAAAGAAGGCTGACCATTACCGGAAACGATACAACTTTTTTTAATTTATACAGATTAAAAAAGCAAGCCTACAAATTACAGTTTAAGGCAGAAGGCTTTAACCCCCTTGGATTTCATGCAATTTTAAAAGATAAGTATTTGGGTACACTTAAAGATACAGCCCTAAATACTAGCGGCACAACTGAAATTGCATTTAAAGTAAATACAGATTCCGCCTCCTTTGCAAGTGACAGATTCAGCATCGTATTTAATCAGGAGAAACAAGTTTTACCATTTGCATTTTTAAAAGTGAATGCCATCAATGAACAGAAAGATATAAACCTGGGGTGGACGGTATCCAATGAATTTAAAATAAAATCCTATGTGGTAGAATATTCAAAAGATGGAATAACCTTTATGGATGCTGCCACTATCTTACCTACAGATAATACTGGAAACACGGCGTCTTATTTTTGGCTGGATAAATCAATTACTACAGG
>JAYTHI010000303.1:0-9814 GCA_043732685.1 Ferruginibacter sp.
AGCACCCGTCCAATGTTTAGTAGAACTTTTATTTAAATCATCTGTGTTGGACCAAATGCTAAAATAGGGGTCATGCGTTATTAATGGATAGGAAGGCGCTTTGGAATTTTGCGCTAATCCTGTAAAAAATATGGAACAAATACTGAAGCTTAAAAAAAGTTTTTTCATTGTTTAAATTGTTTATTATTGGTTGTTTTACTAAGGTACAGACTAAAATAAATATCGAATTAATAGAAGAAATACGGGATCAAATATGACCCCGCTTTCTTTGGTTTACCAAAACCTCTAGCATTAATTTTTATAGATAATAATTCAATACCGTTAAGATAAGGTTTGGTGAGGGCACTAACCCTGTGCTGTCAGCAAGTTGCAGGTGCAACACCCGCCACTTGCATGCTGTTAACTTAACGGCATTAAACAATAATTTAGGACATTTTATCATATAAATATTTTTTACAGCAGATAAAATTTAATTTGTTTTTATTTTTTTTGATCTGCAGATCCTGTAAATTGAATAAGATGCGTTAGACCTAAAAAAGTATAATTTAATATTGATGCTGTAAAAGTTTAGTATTGGAAGGTTGATAACCTTAAATAATTTTAAACTTTTACAACACCAATAGAAACAACGATTAACTAACGGTATGCAGTTTTACATAGTGTTAAAGATTTAAAAATCTAAAAACTTAATTTTTGAACAGATGAAAAAATCCATTTTTCCAAACCTGCCACCTTTAACCCAATCCTTGCAAATATGTAATTCTGGGTTGGAACAAGTGTTGGAATAGCTGCGCTGATACTAATGTTGCTGGGGTCTGTAATAGCCGAACCAAGTATATCTACTTCCTGTACATGCTCATTACCATCTCCGGAAACAAATTGAGTTTTATTTAAAATCAAAGTTACTCTTTCAATTGCCTTTGCAGTAGCATCCGTAACAATTTGCTCGGCCTTAAAAGAAGTGGTAACTGTACCACTTGCTACAGAAAATTGTGGCGTCCTGATCATATAGTAAGGTACTACTTCAATATTCATAGTTGGTTAGCGGTAAGTACAATACTTAAAGAATCAGGAACGCCGGGCACTCCCTGGTTCCATTTAAAGGGAACTTGCCCATTGGGTATGGTTAATTTGTAATTGCCTGCAAAAAGTAAGGAAGAGAAGGTTCCATCCTGTGCAAAATTTTGATATATAGCACCTACTTTACCAAAGCCATATTGATAAATCTGGTATTCAATTTGGTTATATTGAAATTGTAAAGCTTCACCTTTATAAGTAAGCTTTCCATTTAAAGTTAAAGATGGCGCTTTGTAATTATCTTTTTTACAGGATAATATTGTGGTAGAACAAAGCCCGATTAATATAATATAATGAAGTTTGATTTTCATGATCTCTAATTTAAAAATGAAGCGATTATTGATTGGGTTGTTTTACAATTTTTGGATTTGCACTTGTAACATTATCTCATGGTTATTTAACAAATAGATCATATTGTAAATTAAAAACATATTTTTGAAGTGGATTATTCAGTATGTATCAAAATGTTTTCAAAAAGTATCATTATATTTTTATTTTTTTTTAGCTTTTTTCTAAAGCAAAATTTTACGTTATTAAAAGTTTAGTTTAAACTTTCGAAAAGATTTAGAGATCTTTCGAAGGCTTTTTTGTTTGGAAAAAAAATTCAGGTAATCTTTGTTTTTTTGACTTTTTAAGCAGCAGTTTTTGTAAAAAATAATTTTCCACCAACTAATTATGATTATAAAATTGAAAGTCACTACATCCTTCTTTTTAAAAATATTAATATTTACAGTTCAATTATTTTCGTACGATAATTTACTAGCTCAGACATATTACTTCAGACATTATCAGGTAGAAAATGGATTATCAAATAATATGGTCTTTTGCAGTGCGCAAGATAAAAATGGATTTTTATGGTTTGGTACTAAGGATGGTTTAAATAGATTTGATGGTTACCATTTTAAACAATTTAATATTACAGACAACGGGCGCATAGCAGGACCTGACCAGATAAATTGTTTATTGACGCATAAAAAATATGGACTAATAATTGGCAGTAAAAAGGGATTATACAAATTTGATACAGAAAAAGAAAAAATTATACCCCTCATTGATTCTCTTACAGATATCAATGGATTATTGGAAGACAATAAGGGACAAATATGGTTTATAGCAAAATTTATCCTTTATCGATATAATACAATAACCAATAGTTTGCAATGCTTTTCACCAGCAAAAAATTTTGAGACTACCTCCATATGTATTTCAGCGGATGGTAGTTTATGGGCATCAACCCCTGATGGGAAATTACAAAAGTTTGATACGGCAACGCAAACTTTTAAAAGTTTCAATATTTTTTCACACTCGGTAGTTACCACATCCAAATGGATTCAAAAAATATATCCTGCCGGTAAGGATTTTATTTTTATCGGCACATCAACCCAGGGAATAAAACAATTCAATACAGATACAAAAACTTACACTGATCTGTTAAATATCAACAATGATAAAACCAGTATTTATATCCGTGATATAAAAGAATATTCACCCAATGAATTTTGGTTTGCATCCGAATCAGGAATATTTATTTATAATACTATTTCGAAAAAATTTACCAATCTAAAGAAAAAAATTCTGGATCCATATTCTCTTTCAGATAATGCAGTATATTCTCTTTGTAAAGATACTGAAGGTGGAATGTGGGCAGGAACCTATTTTGGAGGTATCAATTATTATTCAAAACAATTTGCAGTATTTCAAAAGTATTTCCCGGATGATTCCAATACTTCTATTAGCGGAAGTGCAGTTAGAGAAATATGTGAAGATCAGCAAAATAATATTTGGATAGGCACAGAAGATGCCGGCTTAAATAAGTTAAATCCAAAAACAGGTGCAATAAAACAATTTAAACCTACAGGCAAAAACAGCAGTATTGCCTACACAAATATTCATGGATTATTGGTGGTAGGTAACCAATTATGGATTGGAACATTTGAACATGGATTGGATATCATGGATATTAAATCGGGAAAAATTATAAAACATTTTTATGCAGGGGCTGCTAAAAATCAATTAAAAAGTGATTTTATCTTGAGTCTTTTACAAACAAAATCGGGAGATATATTGATTGGCAGTGCAAATTCATTGTTTAAATATAAAAGAAAATCTGGTGACTTTGAGGAAATAACAGCGGTTGACGGACATCTTTTTATTAGTTGTTTATTTGAAGATCATAATAAAACAATTTGGGTAGGCACTCATGATAAAGGATTATATTATTTTAATCCTTTTACTAAGGAAAAAGGAAGATTTATAAATGATGCTACTAATAAAAACAGTATCGGTTCCAATATAATTAATGCCATTTTTGAAGATGAAAAAAATAATTTATGGTTGTCTACTGATGGCGGAGGACTGAACAAATTAAATAGCAAAAGAAAAATTATAACCAGGTATTCAATTACAAGTGGGCTACCGAGTAATTTTATTTTTAAAGTGCTGGAGGATAACAACAACAATTTATGGGTGAGTACATCAAGAGGTTTGGCAAAATTTAATCCTAAAAATGAAAGTGTATTTACCTACACAAAAGATAATGGGTTACTAAACGACCAATTTAATTATAATAGCGGTTATAAAAATAGTTCAGGTAATATGTATTTTGGAAGTGCAAAGGGAATGATAACTTTTAATCCTAATGAACTCCGGAAACCTACCTGCTCCTCACCTGTTTTTATAACCGGATTTCAGGTTCAAAATAGAGAACTTGATATATTAAAAGACAGCGCAATCTTAAAGACATCCATTATTTATTCAAACTCCATAACCTTACCATACAATAGATCTTCCATAAGTATAGATTTTACAGCTTTAAGTTATATTTCGCCGGAAATGACTGATTATTATTACTACATGAAGGGACTGGATAAAGAATGGACAACAATAAAACCTAACCGTAAAATATATTTTACAAATCTATCTCCAGGTAATTATACACTAAATATAAAAACAGGTTTAAATGGCAACAACAGTATTGCAAAACAATTAAATATTATTATAACGCCTCCCTGGTGGTTTACCACAGCGGCTTATCTGAGTTATCTTTTTTTTATTATCGGACTTTCCTATTATCTGTTAAAGAGCTACCATGTTATTGTTCAGGATAAAAAAGAGAAGGAAATCTATGAAGCAAAAATTGAATTTTTCACAAATCTGGCGCATGAAATCAGAACTCCCTTAACCCTAATAAAAGGACCGGTTGAAAACTTATCTGAGTTGGTTGAAACCCTGCCACAAATTAAACTGGATGTTCAAACGATGGAAAGAAATACCAATCGGCTTATTACGCTTATTACACAAATTTTAGATTTTAGAAAGGCGGAGGCAAAAGGGTTTAGTATTGATTCTGTAAAAGTAAATATTAGTTCTTTGTTAAGAGAAATATATGAAACGTTTCAACCTTTTGCAAAAAAAAGAAATTTAAAATTCACACTGCAACTTCCGGAGAAAGAAGTAATTACGATAGCAGACGAAGAAGCCTTAACAAAAATATTTAGCAATCTCCTGAACAATGCCATTAAATATTCTTTTAAAAGTGTAGATATGCTTTTAATTGTATCAACCGAAAACAATGGAAGTTTTAGTATTGAATTTAAAAATGATGGTGTAAAGATTCCCGCAGAAATGACCTTAAAAATTTTCGAGCCTTTTTATAGGTTAAAAGATTCATTAAAACATCAGGGAACAGGAATTGGATTAGCATTAGCTAAATCTTTAACTGAATTGTTAAACGGAAAATTATATTTAAAACCAGATACGGGGGACCTTACTATTTTTGTATTTTATTTGCCATTGAAAATTACTGCAGAAGAAAAAAAATTAAAATAAAATTAACTTGTAACCATATGAAGCCTGCGCTTTTAATTGTTGATGATAATGAGGAAATACTTGAATTTCTTGAAAGAATTTTAAATACTAAATATGAAATTATTACCGCTGCCAATGGAGAGGAAGCATTAAAAGTTGTAGGCTCAGCAGCGGTACAATTAATTATAAGTGATGTAATGATGCCTGTTATGGACGGTTTTGAATTGTGCCGCATTATAAAATCAACGCTGGAATTTTCACATATTCCTGTAATACTTTTAACTGCCAAAATTACCCTTCAATCCAAAATAGAAGGACTCGAATTGGGTGCAGATGCTTATATTGAAAAGCCATTTTCGAAAGAACTTTTACTAGCACAAATAGCCAGTCTGATTACCAATAGAAATACGATCAGGGAATATTTTGCAGGTTCTCCGCTGGTACACATAAAAAGTATGGCACATTCAAAAGCAGATGAACGTTTTTTAGAAACTTTAAATGATACGATATGTACGCATATTGAAGATACAAATTTAGATGTTGAACTGCTGGCAAAAACAATGAATATGAGCCGCATAACTTTATACAGAAAGATAAAAGCCATATCGGTGCTAACACCGGTTGAGGTAATTAATATAACAAGATTAAAAAAGGCAGCGGAATTATTGGCAGGAGGAGATCATAAAATTTATGAAATAGCTTATATGGTTGGCTTTAGTTCGCAAAGTAATTTTGCAAGAAATTTTTTAAAACAATTTAATATTACTCCATCAGAATACATGCATTCCAAACAAGTGGATAAAAATAAAAATTAAAAATTAACAAATGTGAATTTAAATCAAAGTTGAATTAATTTATTTAATACTGGTTATTTGTAATTTTCTTATTATAAAATCGCCCAATTCAGCGCCTTCTTTTTCGCCATTTATAATTGAGGGCATATAATGTATTCCGCCATATATTCTGCTTAATGCTGCCTCCCGGGCTGCTTGCCTGAATGAGTAAAATTTTCTTTGAGTAATTCCAAATTCAATTTCAGTATCATCAATATATTCAAAATTATCACCAAGCAAAGTAGTAAGTAAAACCGAAGCTGCAGCGGAAATAAAACTATGCCCGCTTGTGTATTCCGGAAAAGATGGAGTTTGTAATAAGGGCATCCAATTTTGGTTGATGTACTTATTGATATAGGTTTCCGGTCTGATTACTTTTGATCGAAATTTTCCTTCCCGGCAACTTATAAATCCATCCGCTAAAATAATAGATAAACAACCATATGCTTTTGCAGATTGAACAAAACTCGTTGCCGCCTTTTTACAAGCAAGTGCGATTATATTTATCCAGTGACCGCCAGGAGATATTTTTTTGGTGGCATACATAACATGGCCATTAACATTCATTTTAAATGGATTACAATCCCAAAAAATTTGCCTATACATTTTGAGCTGCAGTGATTTGAAGACATAACTGCAACAGCAAAAGTAACAGGTGCAGGAAGGTGGTGCACAGGAGTAGCCGTGGTGGATATAAATGGAGATGGGTGGCCGGATATTTATGTGTGCACTTCTTTTAGTAAGGATATAAAAAAAAGAACAAACCTGCTGTACATTAATATGGGACTTGATAAAAATGGAATACCAACTTTTAAGGAAGAAGCTGCAGCTTATGGATTAGCAGACAGCACTTTTAGTACACAAGCCTATTTTTTTGATTACGACAAGGATGGAGACCTTGATATGTACCTCGTAACGAATGTATTGACTGATCCAAAAACACCCATTAAATTCAGACCAAAAGTGGCTGATGGTTCTGCACTTAATACAGACAAATTATTTAGAAATAATGGTAACGGAACTTTTACCAATGTATCTGCAGAAGCAGGTATTTTAATGGAAGGCTGGGGACATGCCGCCTGCATATCAGACTTTAACATGGATGGCTGGCCGGATATTTATATTGCCAACGATTTTGTATCAAATGATCAATTGTACATTAATAATAAGGATGAAACCTTTACAGATAAAATAGGTGATTATTTTAAACATACCGGATGGAATGCAATGGGTACCGATGCAGTAGATATAAATAATGATGGTTTGACAGACCTGATATCTTTAGAAATGTTATCGGAAACAAATATGCGAAAAAAGAGAATGCTAAGTGGAAATGAATATTATAATTATACCAATGCAGATAAATTTGGCTACCAACATCAATATGTAAGAAATACCCTTCAGCTAAATAGTGGTAATACCAGTTTGGGGCATCCGGTATTCAGCGATATTGGATTTATGGCCGGGGTATATGAAACTGATTGGAGCTGGTGCCCATTAGTAGCGGATTTTGACAATGATGGCTTAAGAGATATTGTAATTACAAATGGTTTGCCAAGAGATGTTACCGACCTGGATTATATAGCTTACGATAATGGTCAGGTAACTGGTGCAGGTAATTTTACCCTGGCGCAGGCAGCTGCTTTACCTGTTGTTAAATTAACTAAATACGCATTTAAAAATTTAGGAGATGCAGCATTTAAAAATACTTCAGCAGAATGGGGATTTACTCAGACAGCATTTTCAAACGGAGCTGTGTATGTTGATCTGGACAATGATGGCGACCTCGATATAATTATCAATAATATAAACGGACCTGCATTTCTGTATGAGAATACCTCAGACAATAAAAAGACGCACCAGCTAACCGTATCCATCGAAGTAAGGGCTTAAATACTCAAGGAATTGGTACAGGTATCCGCATCTATTATGGTGATCATTTGCAACAATATTACGAGCATCAACCCTCAAGGGGCTACTTAAGCACGGATGATGCCAGAGCTCATTTTGGTGTAGGAAATATAGCTACAATAGATTCTTTAAAAGTAGTATGGCCGGATAATACAACTCAGTTGCTAATAAATATTACAACAAATAAAACAATAACCATTCAACAAAAAAATGCACTAAAAACTGCGGTAGTCTTGATACCAAAAGAAACAACCATATTTACAGAAACAGCCAATGCGCATGGGATTAAATATAGACCTGTTGAAGATGATTTTGTTGACTATAATATAGAGCCTACCCTACCGCATAAATTAAGTCAGTATGGCCCTGGTATTGGCGTTGGTGATATTGATAACAATGGCTTTGATGATTTTTATATTGGAGGATCCAGCAGCAACCCCGGCACTTTTTTTATGCAGGATGCAAATGGAAATTTTACGCAGGATGCCAATAGATTTTTACAAAAAGAAAATCCCTTGGCAGAGGATATGGGCATACTATTTTTTGACGCCAATAACGACAAAAATTTGGACATGTACATTGTTAGTGGCAGCTATGAATTACCCCCCGGAAATGAAATTTGCCAGGACCGTTTATACCTTAATGATGGGAATGGAAAATTTACAAGGTCAATTAATTCATTACCAAAAGAAACCGCCAATGGTTCCTGCGTAAGGGCTGCAGATTTTGATGGAGATGGTTTTATGGACCTTTTTGTAGGAGGCAGGGTCGTATCAGGTGCCTACCCTACTGCTCCGCAAAGTTTTATCTTAAAAAATAATAATGGAGTTTTTACAGATGTAACCCAACAACTTTGTCCGCAATTAAAAAACCTGGGCATGATAACAGATGCCCTGTGGACAGATTTTAATAATGATGGCAAACCAGACCTTGTTATTGTTGGTGAATGGATGCCGGTAACTTTTTTTAAAAATACCGGAAAAGGATTTGTGCAAGTTGCGCAGGCTGATGCTATACACCAACATACCGGTTGGTGGAACAGTATTGTTGCCGGTGATTTCGACAATGATGGCCGAACAGATTATATTGTTGGCAACCTGGGATTAAACTCCAATTATAAAGGTACCCCGAAACAACCAATGACCATTTTTGCAAAAGACCTGGATCAAAATGGATCGGTTGATGCGATGGTATTTTGTTATTTGAAAGCCGAGGATGGTTCGATGAAATCTCTTCCGATGAGTACTAAGGATGACCTCGCAAGTCAATTAATTTCTATCCGAAAAAAATATCCAACCTATAAGTCATTTGGTACTGCTACGATGGATGATTTATGGAATAGTAAAGATCGGGAAGGCGCCATCAAACTGCAGGCTACAGATATGCGGACAAGCTATATAAAAAATAATGGCAATGATCATTTCGACATAAAGCCAATGCCTATTGAAACGCAGACTGCACCAATATTTGGAATGTTAAGTAAGGATGTTGATGGAGATGGAAACCTTGATGTACTTATGGTTGGTAATGATTATGGAATGGATCCCTACAGTGGAAGACACGATGCATTTAATGGCCTGTATTTAAGGGGAGATGGCAAAGGAAATTTCAATGCAGTATCTATTGAGAAAAGTGGCTTTTTTGTTAAAGGAGATGCCAAGGGATTAGCTACGATTGTTACGGCTAAAAATGAAGAGCTTATTTTGGTCACGCAAAATCAGGATAGCCTTCTTGCTTTTACAAATTACCGTGACATTAATGCAATGGGGCAGCAATGGATTAATTTACAACCGGATGATTTTTATGCGGATATAATTTATAAAAATAATAAAAAGAAAAGAGTGGAATTTTATTATGGCGCTACTTATTTATCGCAATCCTCCAGAAAATTAAAATTGGAAAAAGAAGCTGCCAGGATATCCATTACTAATTTTAAAGGAGTAAAAAGAGCGCTTATAAAATAATATATGACCTAGAAAATATTTTGTTACTCAAAATAGTGCAATACACCAGTTAAATATTTTAAGCGCATATTAATTCAATATTTTTTTATTGCCTGCATCCTGATTAATTTCACAAGATGTTAGCGACAAATCCACATATCAGCCAATTATTAAAATGTATTGAACTTGAAGAAAAAGAGCAGGTTAAAAGATATAGTCTTGATCAGCAACATACTTTAAAAG
>JAYTHI010000304.1:0-9782 GCA_043732685.1 Ferruginibacter sp.
AGGTTAAAACTTTTTGGCGTATTCGGATCTTTCTTTTTAATGTATAAATATTGTGCTACTTGATTCCAGGCTCCCATAATTTGCTTATTTAATGATAATAGTACAAATAAAACTTTCTTTTGTTACAATTGTTAAATTTTTTATTGTTAAAACTGCACTGTCCTGACAGTCGTAAATTTCTACAAACATTAAAACACCTTTATTTATGAAAAATATATTTTTCGCTGTCATTTTGTTTCTATTTGAATCCTGCACTGCCCAAACAAAAAAAAGCAATACTATTGCCACAAATAAAAAGTTTGAAGTTGTAAAAACTGAGGCAGAATGGAAAAAACAACTTACTCCGCTTCAATTTGAAGTTACCCGTAAAGAAGGAACAGAACAGGCTTATACCGGAAAATATTGGGATAACCATGAAAAAGGGATATACACTTGTATAGCATGTGGTCAGGAGCTTTTTAGTTCGGAAACCAAATTTGAAAGTGGTACCGGATGGCCCAGTTTTTATGCTCCCCTTAATAAAACCAGTTTATTGGATGAGACAGATAGTAATTTTGGAATGGATAGAACTAAAGTTACCTGTAGTAGATGTGGAGCGCATTTAGGTCATGTTTTTACTGATGGACCAAAACCTACCGGACTTCGATATTGTATGAATTCTGCCGCATTAAATTTTATAAAAAAATAGGCAGAAATTTATTTTTTAATTTGACATATTTAATAAACTGGTTACCAGCTTCTAATAGCAATTTTTGAAGCCTTATCAGGTACATATATTTCATTTGATTGCCGGTAATTTTCGCAGTTACGCTTTTAATAAAATAATATTTGTTGATTTGTAATGTATGAAAAAAATTGTTGAAAAGCATTCTTTGGCAATTCGCTGGTTGCACTGGATTAATTTTCCACTCCTTGCAATAATGATATGGAGCGGAATATTAATTTATTGGGCCAATGATATTTATAGGATAGGCTGGGGCAATACTACAATATTAAAATTTTTTCCGGATTCTTTTTATGCTGCTTTTAATATTCCCTTTCGGCTGGCAGAGGGTATGAGTCTGCATTTTGTGTTTATGTGGTTATTTGCTTTTAATGGATTGGTCTACTTAGTTTACCTGCTAGTAAGTGGCGAATACAAACTTATTTTCCCTAATAAAAAATCACTTAAAGAAAGTGTTCTGGTGGTATTGCATGATCTGCATATTAAACGCGGACTGCCTCCTCAAAAAAAATACAATGCAGCCCAACGAATAGCCTACACAATGGTTTTAGTGATGGGCGCAGGTTCTTTTTTTACCGGTATTGCAATATATAAGCCCGTTCAATTTAAAATTATTTGCGCTTTATTGGGTGGTTACGAATGGGCAAGAATTGAACATTTTACCTTAACTATTTTATTCTCTTTATTTTTTGTGGTGCATATTATTCAGGTAATTTTAGCCGGGTTTAATAATTTTAGAAGTATGGTAACCGGTTACGAAATGGTATTGCCGCAGCATGCAAATGATGACGCTGCAATCATTAACCCTGGCGATAAAGGTGCTCAAACTATTGCTGAAATTAAATAAACAATGGAAAATAATAAAGAAAAAATTGTTACCCGGCAGCAACTGAACAAGCGAAATATTGTTGCTTTTGCCATTTTTTTTGCAATGATATTGTTGGTAGTAGTTGGATGGAAATGGGTTAATAATGCACCCAAAGATAATGGGGTGTCATCGCCTTTAAGGGCGGTATTAAATACAAATGAAGTCCTTTTTAGCAATTATATTTATAGTACCGGCAACTTTAGCAAAGTGTATAATCCTGCAGAAGCTGCACCAAAAGTGAAGGTAAATGGCGATGCCGGCGTAGGCGATAATTTTGATCCGTCTATCTGGACATTAAAAGTTATCCGGAAACCCGGGGATACGCTTTTTGTTAGTTTAGAGGAGATAAAAGCATTACCCCAAACCCAGGTAATTTTTGATTTTAAATGTATTGAAGGCTGGAGCCAGATTACACATTGGGGAGGCGTAAGGTTTAGCGATTTTGTAAAGAAGTACAACCTATCCAATCAGGCCTCAATGAAATATGTTGGTTTGGATACCCCCGATAAAGAATATTATGTTGGCATTGATACAAGAAGTATAATGCATCCGCAAACCTTGCTCTGTTATGAAATGAATGGCAGGCCTTTGCCGATGGACCAGGGTTATCCGCTTCGGTTAATAATACCGGTTAAGTATGGCATCAAGCACCTTAAGCGTATAGGTACCATTTATTTCAGTAATCAAAAGCCTAAAGATTACTGGTACGAAAGGGGGTACGATTATTACAGTGGGCTGTAAAAAAAACCTTTACGCTCTTTATATTTATTCAGCAACTTAATTTTTTTCAAACAAAAATTTAAACGGCCGACTCGGTTTTTCCGGCTGGAGGTTAAATTTTACGATACTATTTTTTTGGATATAGGCAACGGCTTCGTCTATAGAATCAGTTACTAAAAATAAGTTAATATCGGTAGGGGAAATGGTTTGCTGCGCCTGCAGTATTTCTATATGCGCCAGTAGTTGTTTGTGAAATACTTTATCAAAAATAACGATGGGAAATTCGCTGATCATTTTTGTCTGAATTAAAGTAAGGGCTTCAAAAAATTCATCCATCGTACCAAAACCACCCGGCATTACTACAAAGGCGTAAGAGTATTTTAGTAACAAAGTTTTGCGTACAAAGAAATATTTAATATTAACCCATTTATCCAAGTAAGGATTGTGTTGTTGCTCGTGCGGTAAAACAATATTACAGCCTACACTTCGGCCACCGGCTTCTTTGGCTCCTTTATTAGCCGCTTCCATAATACCGGGGCCGCCGCCTGTCATAATGGTAAAACCAAGCTGGGCAATTCTTGCAGCTAGTTTTTCCGTTTGTTCGTAATAGGGATGTCCGTCTTTAAATCGGGCACTTCCAAATATGGTTACGCAGGGGCCGGCAAAATGCAGTGCCCTAAAGCCTTTTATAAATTCTATAAAAACGCTAATGGCAAACTTAAATTCTTTTATCCTGTTTTGAGGCCCGGCTAAAAATTGTATCTGTGCTTTAACGGCTTGTTTTTTTTCTTGTGTAAGCATGATGCGGTATAATTAAAATCAAACCTAGTCGAATTATTTTGAAAATTAAAATCAAAAATTATTGTGATAAAGAAGGCGTTAGAATAGGGCACAATATCTTCCCCGTTATATTGTTATTTATATTTAAGTTGACAATTTATTTGTAAGACCAACTATTTATAAAATATACCAATGGGTATATTTTATAAATAGTCACTTTATTAAAAACAGCGGGTAGTCTGTTGTTCTTCTAACATTAAAAATTATACAATATTGATAAAAAATAAACGTTTTTTATAAAAGCAATATTATGAACTCACTTCGAATAATTGTGTACGAAATTAAACTTGCCAGTATTGTTGTAAAGGAAAAATTATTTTTTATTTGTTTAAATTGATCAAATAAAATGAAGAAATGGCAGTTTTTTTCTTAAAAATTTTTTCTTAAAATCAATTGTTAGCCTTTAGAAAAATTGGTTCGCTTATATTTTTATTAAAATCCTGATCAAAAATATTAGCTTGAATCTTCCGATTATGAAAACTGATTCAGTTTTCAATTTTTAAATTTATTATTCCAAAAGCTCAGCTACTGTTATGTATGCTATAGTTTGAGTTAACGTTATTTTAAACCTACCTGCAATAGTAAGTTCCGTCAATTATTAGTAAAATATTTATACTGCTGGCATGCTTTAAATTAAAAGCATAGATTTCCCTATATTTGCAATCCATTAAAAGGGGAATTAGCTCAGTTGGTAGAGCGCTTGCATGGCATGCAAGAGGTCACCGGTTCGAATCCGGTATTCTCCACAGATATTTTTTTCATCTCCGTCAGGGTTTTCTTCTTAAATCAATTGATAAAATATATCTTCCTGCCTTTTATAATTAGCCTTCTAATATTTTTCTTTTTAATAATCTACTAAAAATATTATTGTACTAAACCTTTTGAACTAATTTTTTTACCTGTTACTATTAAATAAGTATTCATTTCAATTTTACCTCCTGCAAAAAATCTTTTTTAGTCCTTATATTTACTGCCAGATTATAAAACTTAAAAAGATGAATCAACTAATTAACCAACTATTTACTGCTATCGAAAACCTTATTCCTGCCTATATGCAAAACCCGCTGGATAGCAATATTGGCGATGGTAATGTAGCTGTTTGTATCATTGATGAACAAGGAATGGTTCATGGAAAAATGTTTGGTCCGAACCACCCAAGGTTAAGAAATACTTTTAAAGTGGCGTGGACAAAAGCAAGCCAGGTATGGCTTACCGGCGTTAAAACCGGGGAATACGAGCGGATGGTTTTTAATAAGGAAGTAGAAGAAAATGGTAATGGTATTGAAGCGCCTGACCTGATAGGCTGGGAGGGTGGTCAACAATTGCTGTTAAAAAATGGAATGAAATTATCAGTAGGCTTCAGCGGTTTCAGGGGTGTTACAGATCTGGAAATTATGGTTAGGGCTTTAGCGCAAATTGAACAATAATAAGCCGAATTAACCTTTCATTTACTTTGTGAAAGCACAGATGGATAAATAAAGATTTTACAAAAAACAATAAAAAGCCCCGAATTATCGGGGCTTTAATATAATAGGTAAAGGCAATTTAATCACCCCAAATTTCTTCTTTTCCTTCCAGCCATTTTTTTACAAGATCCGTCGTAACCGATTTAGGTCTTTCTAACGGAAAACCTAATGCCCTGTCCCAGCAAAGGCTTGCCAATACGCCTAATGATCTGGAAACACCAAATAACACGGTGTAAAATTCATATTCTACCATACCATAGTGTACCAGTAAGGCGCCACTATGTGCATCTACATTTGGCCATGGATTTTTAACTTTTCCAAGAGATTGTAATAAAGGTGGTACAGCTTCATAAATATTCCAGACAGTATTTACCAATGGATCATCGGGCAAATGTTTTTTACCAAATTCCATTTGCGCAGTAAAGCGCGGATCGGTTTTACGCAATACTGCATGACCATAACCCGGCACTACTTTTCCTTTTTCAAGGGTTGCTTTAACATAAGCTTCAATCTGTTCTTTGGTAGGGGTTTCAACACCCAATTCTTTCCTCATTTCAAATATCCACTTAATTACTTCCTGGTTGGCCAAACCGTGTAACGGGCCTGCAAGACCATTCATACCGGCAGCAAAAGAAAGGTAAGGGTCACTTAGGGCCGAACCAACCAAATGTGTCGCGTGTGCACTAACATTTCCGCCTTCATGATCTGCATGAATCGTCATATATAAACGCATTAATTCTTTAAATCCATCATTATCGCCATAGCCCATCATGTGTGCAAAATTGCCTGCCCAATCTAATAATCCATTGGGTTGAATATGTTCGCCACCCTTATATTTACGGCGATAAATATAAGCTGCAACCCTTGGCAGGCGTGCAATTAAATCCATCGAATCATCAAAAGTAGCTTCCCAATAATCCTTTTTACTCATGCCTGCAGCATATCTTTTTGCAAAGCTGCTTTCTGTTTGCAATGCCATAATGGCTATAACAAATTGCGTCATAGGATGGGTGCTTACCGGCAATGCATCAATGGTTACAAATACATGGTGCGGAACATGACTGCGCCTTTGCCAGACAGAAGTTAAATGTTGAACATCTTCTTCAGACGGTAATTCTCCCAATAACATCAGGTGAAATAAACCTTCCGGTAGGGGTTCAGTTCCATTTGCAGCCTTGGGTAATTTAATTTGTAATTCAGGTATGGTGAAGCCTCTAAAGCGAATGCCTTCCTGAGCGTCAAGTAATGATGTTTCCGATACCAGACCGGT
Source organism: Ferruginibacter sp. (assembly GCA_043732685.1). Classification (GTDB taxonomy): domain Bacteria; phylum Bacteroidota; class Bacteroidia; order Chitinophagales; family Chitinophagaceae; genus Ferruginibacter. Next base: position 5,889 of record JAYTHI010000304.1, read on the forward strand.
TATGCCCCGCATGCCCTGGTAAACCTGACTTAATGTTACTTCTCCAATTACTTTATCTCCATGTTCTTTCAACAAAGCTTTAATTTCCACACTAACTAAATCTGCTTTGGACTTAAAACTGTCTTTGATAACACCCATAAATTTTGGTTTATTATTTATTTTTGCAGTACTTTTTAAAATGATTGCTAAAATTACAACCCAACAGGTTGTTAAACAAAAGTTTTAAGGTAAAGTTTGTCATAGGTTTTTGCAGGTTATTATAATTCCATTATTGCGTTAGGCAGATAATTAGAATAATCGTTGAGCAACTAAGTTTATTTTTTTAACAAATAAACAAAACCGAGATGGTTTTATTTAAAAGAGCTCAATTTTATAGTAAGTTTTCAAATTGCGCCGCCCTCTGCCGGTAGCACCTGCTTATCTATTTTTTTGTAGTGCTGTGCTTAAAAAGCTTTTATCTTTTTAAGTGTTTTGTTTAGAATTGCCGGCACTTTTAAAACCGATTCGTTGATGTATTTTATCTAAATTTTTTCTACCTTAACTAATTAAATAATAAAAAGAAATCTTCTTAAAAATTCAGTTTAATTTTTTGGTATATGCTTACAAACTAGTTGTTTGGTTAACTGATTAATACAATTTAACAAGGTGTTTTTCCACAATTAGCTGTTATTATGTTCTGCTCCCAACTTTTTGCTGTATTTTTACACGACCTCTCGGATATTCAATCTATTATATTTTCCGCTGGTCATTCCGGATTATAATAAAATTATCAAATAAATTTTCGTTGCTGTATAATATTTTAGGTAGTTGAAAGTTGGCTTTTTTAATAAATGGTACAATTTCAAATAGTTAATTTATTGTATTTGCTAAAAACAGGTTTTAAGATCCAGTAATAATATAGACAAATTCAAAACAGTTAAAATAATGAAAACGGCTAAGTACATTTTTGTAACCGGTGGGGTTACTTCTTCTTTAGGTAAAGGCATCATAGCTGCATCGCTGGCAAAGTTGCTGCAGGCGCGCGGACTAAAAGTAACCATTCAAAAATTTGACCCTTATATCAATGTGGATCCGGGTACGTTAAATCCATACGAACATGGAGAATGTTATGTTACCGAAGATGGAGCTGAAACAGATCTGGATCTTGGTCATTACGAAAGATTTTTAAATATTCATACTACACAAGCTAATAACGTTACTACAGGCCGCATTTACCAAACTGTAATTAATAAAGAAAGAGAAGGTGCCTACCTTGGTAAAACTGTACAGGTTGTGCCGCATATTACAGACGAAATTAAGCGCAGGATGTTATTGTTGGGCGATACCGGTGAATATGATATTGTTATAACTGAAATTGGTGGTACTGTAGGTGATATTGAAAGTTTACCTTTTGTAGAAGCTGTTCGCCAATTGCAATGGCAAATGGAAGAAGAAGATTGTTTGGTGGTACACCTAACCTTAATACCTTATTTAAAAGCGGCAAAGGAATTAAAAACCAAGCCCACGCAGCACAGTGTAAAAATGATGAGTGAAAATGGGGTGCATCCTGATATTATTGTATGCCGTACCGAACGTTCTTTAAATTTAGACCTTAGAAAAAAAATAGCCTTATTCTGTAATGTAAAAACAGAAGCTGTTATTGAAGCAATTGATGCCAACTCCATTTACGAAGTACCCTTAAAAATGTTGCAGGAAGGATTGGATGTAATTGTTTTGAAAAAATTACATATTAATGGTTACTCTGCCCCGGAGTTAAATAAATGGAAAGGGTTTTTAGATAAACTTAAATACCCTTCCAGTAAAATAAGTATTGGTTTAATTGGAAAATATATTGAACTGCAGGATGCTTATAAATCCATATTAGAATCTTTTGTACACGCTGGTGCGCTTAATGAATGTAAAGTACAAATTGTTAATGTACATAGTGAAACACTTACAGATGAAAATGTTGCTGAAAAATTAGGTGGTCTTGATGGTTTATTGGTGGCACCAGGTTTTGGAATGCGTGGTGTTGAAGGTAAAATAGTAGCCGTAAAATATGCAAGGGAAAATATGCTGCCTTTTTTCGGAATTTGTTTGGGTATGCAAATGGCAGCAATAGAATTTGCCCGTAATGTATTGGGATTAAAAGATGCCAACTCCACCGAAATGCAGGCTGATACTACAAACCCGGTGATAGACCTGATGGAATCTCAAAAAAATATTAAAGCAAAGGGCGGTACCATGCGTTTGGGGGCTTACCCATGTGATATTAAAGAAGGAACCCTGGCGCATAGTATTTATGGCGAATTGCAAATAAGTGAAAGACACCGGCATCGTTGGGAATTTAACAACGCATACCTCGAAAAATTTGAAAATGCAGGCATGATGGCCAGCGGTAAAAATCCGGGTACAGGTTTGGTAGAAATAATTGAACTACCCGAACATCCTTTCTTTATTGGCGTACAATACCATCCTGAATTAAAAAGTACCGTAGAAAATCCGCAACCTATTTTTGTAAGTTTTATAAAACATGCTAAAGAATTTGCGGAAAGAAAATTGGCTATTAAAAATCCTTTGCTGCAGAGTGAGATGATTTAATAATTTGGATTGCTTTTAAAGAAGCAGCTATTTTTAAGATATAATTTTTATTTAAAGCGCAAACCGATTATTTATTAATCGGCTTGCGCTTTTTTAATGCCGTAAATTATTAATTTGTTAAGCAAACAATATGCGCTTTATTAAAAATCTGCTGTTGCCCAACAACTAAATATCCATTTTTAAAAGCAAGGATTTTTTAAGCGTGCTCCAAAGATTTGCAAAACTGTTGTTTTCTCCGGTTCCATCTTTCCAGTTATTGGTAATGCTATGTAACTTTTCAGTACGAACTGATTTGGTAATTTCTACAAAGTTTTTTAAAGTTTCTTCATCCAGATCTGCCGCTATAGTTTGATACAATTCTTTTAAATGTTGTTCTTTTTCAAAAGATATCCGGGCTAATTTTTTCTCCATCAATTCACTTAATAGCACCATTTCATCATAACTGCCGGATGGTAATAATGATTTGGAAATTACAGGCATCAGTTCAATTAACAATAAAATAATAACCAATAAGTAATACCTCAATTGCAGGGCAGTATTGGTTTTTATTAAATTATCCAGGGCAGCTATCTGTGTTAAAAATCCATCATTAAAATAAGTTTCAAATGCAGCTTCCTCTTTTGTAATGGTTTCCTTAATATTTTTTAATCCCGTTTCCGCATCATCCATTTTTACTTTATTTGTACGTAGTACTTTTCGATATTCGGTATCTAATTTTTGATATTCAATTTTTTTAGCAAGGGCTACCGATTTTAAACCTACTCTTCCTGTTCCTCCACTTCCATCGGTTTCTGATAAATAGGCTTGTCTTGCCGCTGCCACTCCCTGGTATTGTAGGTTAATTTCTTGTAATAACATTTCTTTATCAGCAATTAATCCTGCTTTTTTATCTTTAAATAATGCTGTAAGCTCCTTGCTTTTATCCTTTTTTCTCTTTTCATTGTCTAAGGAAGTCTGCAGTTTTATTTCTTTGGCAAACATAAATAACAAGGCGGGCTGTGCCATAAAAATACCAATGGTTAGGGCTAATATACCTCTGAAAATCAGGGGTAATATTTTATTTTTAGCCATTTTATTAATACCTTTTATCAGTGCCCTATCAATAGATAAAATAATAAAGCCCATAAATAAGCCAAGTGGAATGGCGTACCAACTATTATCGGTTACAGTACTAAAAAAGTAGGTCCAGGCTAATGAGGCAAACATCCAGGTGGCTAAAACGGTGATACCAACAATTTTATATCGGTTGCCATCAACTACGGTTTCTTTTAAAAATTCTTTTTCGGCAGTGGAAAGCCACCATAAAAATTTCGT
>JAYTHI010000305.1:0-9766 GCA_043732685.1 Ferruginibacter sp.
GCACTTGAGCTATAGCGTTTGCTGCGGGCTTCCATTGTAAGTTCAATTATTTCTGCTGTTTTAATGTTGAAAAAATCGAAGTGTAAAATTTCAAAAAGCTGTGCATCACCTGTTGAAGGAAAATCATTTTCAGTTGCAGCATATTGCAGCAGTTTAATTATTTTTTCAAAAAAATTATGCTTTGTTAAGTTGATGGTTCGTTTTAAATAAAATGGAATATGCTTTTGCCTAAAGTGGTGTGCCAATGCAATGCCGAAGTCAGTATCGGGATAAACAACCGCCATATCCTTACACAGGGTTCCCTGCTCAATTAAATCCAATATTTTAAGGGTAATAGCTGCCAATTCTTCTTTAAAAGTAGGGTATGCTATCAAATCAAAATCGGGTATTTTTTCTTTTAAGCCCTGCTTTTGAATTTGGTTTTTAAAAGCCTTATTAAAATGATGGTCAGGTTGGTTCATGTAAAAATTTAGTGTGGTATGCCAGCAGTTTTTAGGGAATGTTAGTTGCCGCTAATATTCTTTTTTATTAGGTGATGGGGCCAATATTCGATAGCAAAGGTCGTACTGTTTCCGCATTATTTTATGCTAGAAAAAGTTTATTTCACCATTTGGTATAGCGAGGGCAATATTATTAATGATATATTTTTCTGTTGAAATTCTTACTAAAAAATTAATCTGATGTATTTATAATATTTTGGTGCATACAAAAAGAATGACATTCGGAATGTACGACCAGTTGTATTTTTGATATTGCTTGTAAAAAGTGCCACCATTTACTGTTTAAAATATGGTGGAAAGTAAACAAAGGCTCTTTATCATTGTTTATACCTGCATGAGTAAAGTATATTCTTTAAAAACAGTTCAGCTATTGCCTATCAGTCTTGATGAAGCCTGGGATTTTTTTAGCAGTCCAAAAAATTTACAAAAAATCACGCCTGTAGATATGGGTTTTACTATTATCAGTAAACACCATGGTGAAACGATGTATGCCGGTCAAATAATAGAATACACGGTAAAACCAATTCTTGGCATACCATTATATTGGATGACAGAAATTACGCAGGTAAATGATAAAAAATATTTTATAGACCAGCAACGCTTTGGTCCTTATAGTTTATGGCACCATCAACATCATTTTAAAACTGTAGTTGGCGGTGTGGAAATGACAGATATTGTTCATTACAAAATGCCTTTTTGGTTTTTAGGTGATATTGCAAATTCTTTGTTTGTCAAAAAGCAATTGAAGGGAATATTTGATTTTCGATTTACCAAAGTAGAAGAACTTTTTGGAAAATTTGCACTTTAATAGTGCGGGAATACCTTTCTTTATTTTAAGCTTGTTTTTTAGTTGGTTTGATGCTGAGGAAATTCTATTAAAGTTGAATAATATATAATATGTAAAATTGATTTAAAAAATCCGGTAAGAAAATCTTCGTTTCTTACCGGATAACATTTTAGTTTATTGCTTTAATGTAATTATAATATTGGTTAAATAATTATCCCGGCATCCTGGTAATGTATTTTTCCATTTGTTTAATTTGGTCTTTTATTTGTGCTGTGATTGGTTTTAGTGCTTTTGCTTTTCTAAAATATTCTTTGCCGGCTCTAAATTCTCTTTTGTTAATCATAATAGAGGAGAGTTGTAAATAAGCGGCTGCTTCGTTTTCTTTATCCGGTAAACCCGAGCGAATTGCACCACGAATATAACTCTCTGCTTGTTTGTTATCGCCTTTTTGCATTGCCAACATGCCTAATTGCAATTTATTAGCGCCTTCAGCTTGTTTCATCTGGCTGCCCATCAGACCGGTGCCGTCACCCATTAATTCCTGACTCTTTTTTAAATTGGCTTCGGCCCCTTCGTAGTTTTGATCAGCCATATCTAGATTGCCCTTAACAGTATAATAAACGGAGCGGATTGGTTTTATTAATAGGGCAGGAAACCAAATTGAAGACAATACTTTTTTAGCAGCTTCCATATCGCCGGTTTCCATACACTCCTGAATTAGTCTCATTGGACCAAAAACAAAATGACCTACAATAAGCACAACCGCTGCAAGGTATAAAACAAAAGAAGGCCAAAAACCTGCCTGAACATTTGTAAAAATAGCCAGTACTAATAATGCAATTCCTAACCAGAGACGGTATTTAATAACCAATGTTAACCACTTCATAATCTATAAAAATTTGGATGGCAAAGATAAGGTTAAGAAATTTACGAATAAAGAATGGTGATAACACGTATTTTTTACTTATTAATGCCACCAAAAAAGCAAAATACAATCAATGTTGGAAGCTATCGGGTAGTTTGTTACTTTTGCACTCCAAATAAGGTTAATAACCAGCTAAATAAAATAAAGGTCCTGTAGTTCAGTGGATAGAATAGAAGTTTCCTAAACTTTAGACACAAGTTCGATTCTTGTCAGGACCACCAGTCAAAAATAAGAGCCTCTCAGACACTACGTTTGAGGGGCTTTTTTTATGGCTTGGTATCATTTTTTTAAGAAAAGAGCCACAATTATAAATAGCAAACAATAATAAACCTTGTCAATGATGCTATTAAGTACGCCCCACAATCAACAGAAATTAATTGTTTATATTGGAACCAAACTTATAAAGTAAAAGTTTCCCTAATTGATAAGAGACCTGATATTAAGCATATAAATATTGAACATCTTTTTGAACGGTATTATTCACCTGGTCTTGGACTTGGCTTGTATATCGCTGCCCAAAAAGTAAAAAGTAATAATGGGCAGATAGACTTTGAAAGCGCAATTGACGAAGTAAGCTTCTTTTGGTTTACGCTGCCTTTGTAAGTAAGCTCTTTATATTCCATTCAATGATAAATTATTACGGTAAAAATCATTTAATAATCCCCTTATGTAAAATACCTGTAATTATTGTAGAATATTAAAATTAAAATATAAAAATATAATTAAACATAAAATTAAACTGTTTAACTATGTGATTAAAAAAAGTTCTTTTAAATGCATAAAGAATCCATAAAATAAAAATCCTCGTAATTTCATTGTGTTATTATAAAATACTGGTATTCAGTATATTATAATCTATATAAATAGCCATATTATCAATTAAATGCTAAAAGTTAGTATACTATCTTTTAAATTTTAATTGATTGATATCAGGTGTTAAATAATACTAACCTCCACTATTTTACTCATTTATTTAGCCATCAATCAACTGATAATAAAATGTATAAATGCATGTACAAATGAAAAAAATCAACAAATTATTAGTAAGCTTTAGTGTGACTTTGATTATTTTAGTAACACTAACAATTAACTCATTTGCCCAGACCCCGGATTTGGGAATTGTATCTAGCTTCGTTCTTTTTTCAACCAACGGAGCCGTTACAAATCAAGGTACATCTGATATTATCGGTAATGTAGGCAATGCTAGTGCTGCATATATGGGTGGTTTTGATACCACAAATGTTAACGGCAATCTATTTAATGGTGTAAATAACCTTACCACGCAATCTTCTGCAGCACTACTTGGTGCATATAACCAATTAAGTGCTCAGCCTGCAACTGTTTTACATGTTCCCACTTCATTTGGTAATGGTGAAACGCTTTATAATGGTGTCTATTATAAAAGTATGGCCAGTACCATTGATGGGGTGTTGACACTGGATGCGCAAAATAATCCAAACGCGGTATTTATTTTTAAAATTTATGGTGCGCTTAGCACAGGCGCAGGTGCTACCATGATACTCATTAATGGAGCTTCTATTGATAATGTATTTTTTTTGGTGGAAGGCGCAATGACTTTTGCCGTAAATAATATATTAAAAGGTACGTTTATCTCCAATAACGGGGCAATTGTTTGTGGTGCAGGAACCAATATTACGGGTAGATTACTAACTACAACCGGAGCGGTAACTGTAAATACGTTTAGCGGTTATTTACCGGATCAGAGTATAATTAACTACTGGACAGGTAATGCCGGAACGACCAACTGGTTTACCCGCCAAAACTGGACGCACAATGTACCTAATGGTCTTTCTGTTACGCTGGTACCTAATTCAATGGCAACCGGTAATCTTTATCCTGTAATTACAGGAGGAACTGCTACTGTTAGTTCTTTAATTATTGAGAGTAATGCATCGGTGGTTGTTGATAACGGCATATTAAGATGTTTCGGTGATATTGATAATGCTGGTATAATGGATGCCTCAAAAGGTACCATAGAAAATCATGATAGTGTTAGTACGGAGCTTGATGCAGCAACTTTTACCGCCTCAACCGTTCAAAATTTGTCTCTTTTTTATAATATGAAATTATTGGGAAAACAAACGGTTACGGGTACACTCAAGTTTAGTGGTTCTAATATTACTTTAGACGCAGGCGAACTGTTAACACTAAAATCAACAAGTGCGGGTACTGCGCAATTAGGCGATTTAACCAATAACGGAAAGCAATCCGGTAACCAGGTTTTGGGCAATGTTTCGGTTGAAAGATATATTCCCCAAAAGCGTGCATGGCGCATGCTTGCAGCTCCGTTATCCTCAGGCGCAAATGCTGTACCAACAATAAATACGGCCTGGCAGGAAGGCGAAACCGCAGCTAACCCAAACCCTAATTTACTTTATGGTGTTCAAATTACAGGAGGTACTGTTGCCAATGGGTTCGATTTGGGGGTTAATACGAATCCGTCTTTAAAATATTACGACAATAGTAAAAATGCCTTTGTTGGTTTACCAAATGTGCCCGGTACAAACGTGCCAATTACCACCTATCCGGGTTATTTTTTATTTGTACGCGGAGACAGGAGTACCCAGCTTATTCAAGGTGTTGCCGCTGCCGCTACCAGTACTACTTTGCGTATGAAGGGGAAGGTTAATACAGGTCCGGTACAAATAAAAATAAATGCTGCTAATTTAACAATGGTAGGTAATCCTTATCCTTCAACAATAAACTTTTCTTCTATTTACGCCAATAATTCCAGCGTTATAAATAACCTGTTTTATGCCTGGGATCCTCAACTGGGTGGCACTTTTGGGGTCGGTGGTTATGTTACCGTAAGTGGTAATGCCGACGGAACTTATAGTGTAACGCCTGCAACAACTGTTCTTTCACAGTATATAGAAAGCGGGGAAGCATTTTTTGTAACTTCTGCTAATGGAAACGCAGGAACGATAACGATAAATGAAACTGACAAAGCCAGTAATGTAAACATCCAGGAGTTTAAGCCAGTAGTTATTGCGGCACAACAATTAAGTATTAATTTATTTGGGTTTGGGACAAAGGATAGCAGCAATTTTTTAATAGATGGTGTGTTAACAGATTATGGCGCTAATAATAAAAATGCGCTTGATAATAAAGATGTTATAAAATTAGATAACCTTGCGGAAAACATAGGTATTTCCAGGGAAAATAAAATACTTTCTCTGGAGAGAAGGCATATTATTGAAAGCAATGATACCACTTTTTTAAAGCTCACCTCTCTAAAGAATCAACAATACGATTTATTGCTAACAAGTAATGAATTGGATAAGAATGGATTATATGGGTTGCTAAAAGATAATTATTCTGCAAAAAATAATAATACACTTATAAATTTAAATGGTACAACAGTGGTTACTTTTAACGTTGATTCAACCGCTAAGGAATCCTACGCTTCAGATAGATTTAGTATCGTATTTGGAAAATTATCATCCATACCTTCAACTTTAATTAACGTAACTGCATCAGCACAACAAAAAGACATCTCGGTAAATTTTAATACCATTAATCAGAACAATATTGTTTATTATACGGTACAGCTATCATCCAATGGTTTAGATTTTACACCCGCAAAACAAATAGTAGCCCTGCAAAATAATGTAGGGCTTGCAACTTATAACTGGATAGATTCAAGTGTAATTACAGGATCTCATTACTACCGGATAATAGCTACAGGCATTACAGGTAAACTAAGTTACAGTGCAGTGGTAAAAGTTAATTTTGATAAAGAGACCGCCTTTCAATCTATAATAATTTCACCCAACAGGATTAAAGGAAACATTGTTACCTATAAAATAAACAACTTGCCCGCCGGTATTTACGCCCTGGAATTATATGATATGGATGGAAAATTGGTAAAAAAGCAAACCGTTTCTCATAATGGTGATAATACTACTAATTACAATTTTACTCTAAATAATAGTATGGCAGCGGGTAAATATTTATTACAATTATCTAATAAAAAGCTGTCGATCTCCGCACCCCTGATTAAATAATCAAAACCAGAAAAACCACAATACCTTAAACTTAACCGATCTAAGAAAACAATATTTGATTTTGAAAAGAATTATCTAACGTTCTTAAACACTTTCGATGGATAATTCTTTTAATACCTTTTTCTATTTCATAAAGATGTAAAAAGTATAGTAAAAAAATGAGGATATTGAGGTTCAGGTTTAGAGGCATTAAAAGTTAAAAAAGCAGGTAAATTATTAGCCTGCCGGTAATAGTAGTACGAATTATAAATTCAGGGTATTATTTCTATTTAGCGCTCTTTTATTTAATCAATTTTATTTTGCCCAATGGCATTATAAAACATGGACATTTATTATAATAAAATATTTTGTATGATGGTTTAAACCTCCGGATATAAAACTACCGTTATGTCTTATTTTTTATGTACAGCTGTAAACGCTTTCCGTCCTTTAATAACTACTTCAACCTGTTCTGTATTATGAATTTCACCTTTTTTACGTAAAAGGCCACACTGGTGCTTAAAACAGATTTTAACAAAATCATTCGGAATGATTGTCCTGCAGAAGTGAGGGGTATTTGTCGTACATAAAAGCTATCGGATTTTTTTAAGATTGCATTGGACATAAAAGTTAATATCATCAACAATAGCTGCATTTATTTTGTTGGACAGAGCGGAATGTTGGACCATATTTATAAATGCACATCGATAGATTTAATATTTATATCAGGGGAATTATGTTGACGATAATTTACTTTACCCGGTGCATGAGGTAGAGTATTTAAATATCGAAGAGGGTTCTTGTGCACAAGTTGAGATTTACATTTTATGGTAATAAAGCAGAAATGAAAGTTGGCAACTTTTATTACAAGGGGCAGATAAAAAACATTTAAATGTTTAGAAATTTATGGTAAATACACTATACAGGTTACTAAACTTATTAATTGACTATTAAAATATACTTCACACATCTTTTAGGTGTAGTAATAACTCCAGCTCTAAATTTTAACTATAACTATTATGAAGCATATCGCAATTATTGTATTCTTAATTTCAATTGTTTGTATAAACAAGGTCTTTTCTCAAAAGGATATCATACGTCAACAATCTTTTAAAGACACGAACATAACTCGTGTGGCTGACAGTATAAAGTTTGCGTATGCCAAACAGGATTTCGTTATGGTTAAAGAAGCCTCCATAGCTATGGAAAGCGAATATGAAATGCCCGTAATTTTTCCATTAACCCAAGGTACTTTTTATCAATTTGTATTCATAGGTGATTTAAGTTCAAAATTATACGAGGTTCGGATGTACGACTGGAATGAAAAAGAAGTAGTATATCAAAAAAAACAGTGGGGAGATCTAGATGGAAACCTAATAAGTTATGCATACATTCCACAATTTTCTGAATATTACCTGATGAAACCATTACAGGTTAATAAAAAAAAGAAAAAGCTTGGAGGATATGTACTCTTGTTTAAAAAGACAAAAAAGCAATAACGGCAAAAATTTAAACTATTTTTTAGAACTAATTCATGGGTTACAGCATATGAATGACCAATGCTTTATCGATGGTTTGTGAATGTATTATTGGAGTATTTATTAAGAAAAAAATAAATAGATTTTTAAATATTATCGATAAAATATTACCTAAAACTACAGGCGCAATTAGACCAAACAGAAGCTTTCCAAGAAATTACAAACAGAAAAACCCAAAGCTATGAATTACAAAAAATGTAACAAAATGGCTTAACTTAATGGTACCAAATTAGCATTGCTAAACGGTTAAAAGGTTTTGGTACTTATTTGCTTGCGACTATAAATTTTATTCAATAGCCCTTCGGCTGTAAATTTTAATTAAATAGTTTGAATAATTATTAAATACGCAGGGAAACAAAAATTTAAATCAAATTGCAAGGTATAACTGGAACATCACTGCAATGTCTGCCTCGTATAAATCTCAAGGTATTAAAAACTTTGAAAGCAAATTACAACCCAAAATATTATTGTTTACGCTGGTATAAATAACCTTGTCTGTACCAGTTTTTTAATCAAATAATTTATCCTGCCCAAATAATTTCCAAAAAAATGGCTACAATATTTTATATCTTTTCTTATTAAATTCTTTAAGTTGTATTTACAGTATAACATTTTGATAAAATAGGATTCTGAGCGCCCCAATCATTAATCCTTATTTTGCATGCTCATTAAAAACGAAAATGAAAAAATCTATTTTAACCTCCGTAACTATCCTCCTGTTTTTTAGTGTATTTGCACAAAAAGGGACTGATGTAAATCAACAATTAGTCGTAACCAAAAAAGCAATTAATTTTATTGCCATGGGCGATTTTGGCCGCAATGGCGAATATAGTCAGAAAGAAGTAGCTATTCAAATGGGTAAGACCGCCAAAGAATTTCACTCAGATTTTTTTGTGATAACCGGCGATAATTTTTATCCAAGTGGAGTGGCAAGCACACAGGATTATAGCTGGACGGCATCCTTTGAGCAAATTTATACTGCCCACAGTTTGCAAAACGATTGGTACGTTGTTTTAGGCAACCACGATTACAAAGGAAATGTACAGGCAGAAATTGACTACAGTAAAATAAGCCGCAGATGGCATATGCCAGCAAGGTATTATTCAAAAAAAATAAGCATTAATGACGATACTACCCAACAGGCACTCTTTGTTTTTTTAGATACTTCACCGCTAATTAGTCAGTATTATTCCAGTAAAGACCATAAAGAAAATGTAAGTTCTCAGGATACAGCTGCGCAAAGAAAATGGCTCGAGGCTACCCTAAACGATCCTTCCCCCAATATTAAATGGAAAATAGTTGTTGGTCACCATCCCTTGTTTACCGGCGGTAAAAGAATTACAGCTCCCGATACAAAGGAAATGAAGGATCGATTCCAAAACATTTTTGAAAAATATGGAGTTGATGCCTATATCTGCGGACATGAACACAATCTGCAATACATAAAACCTGCCGGTAAAACCCATTATTTTATAACAGGTTCCGGATCAGAATTAACACCCACCATCCTTCATCCTGATGGTGGAAAATTCGCCATCTCCGATAACGGTTTTATGGCATTTTCTTTAACAACCAATAAAATGCTGGTTCAGATAATTAATAAAGAAGGAAAGATTTTATATACCGATAGTATAAACAAATAACCTGACTTGTTTAGCTCCTGCACTATTTTTTTATAAAATTGCAGGAGCTTTCTTTTGCTTTATTTCATTCAAAAAAAATTCTACCTATCGGCTGTCACTAAATAGTGTTTAAGCCCTAATTGCAATCTCTGCTCTGCAAATAATTATACCAACTATTTTTTCAGGCGGGCAAAGAAAATTTTCATTCACCCTTATGCTTACTTTCCGCTATGCGCATCGGCATGGCATCAATTAGCGCAAAGAGTTGGGGCATTGTTACCAATTTATCGCTGCGGTATTTTTCACTATTGTCTTTTCCAATTAATAATACCCAAAAACTACCGGGTTTTATTTGGTATTTCTTGTACAAATCACTTTCCTTTTTTA